>JBFZBE010000376.1:0-2609 GCA_041308685.1 Phycisphaerae bacterium | reverse complement strand
TCATCTCAAATTTCCAGTAATGAGTTTTTCGCTGATTGGTTTATTCGACGAACTGGAAGGCATAGAGCTTGCAGTCGCGCATGATAAAGCGCAGCTTGACCGGCTTTCCGGCCAGCATCGCAACACTGTCGTTGTCGCTCCAGGTTGCAGTCAAATTGACAGAGTTGTCATATAAAAAGTTGGCTTCCTTTCGGGAATAACCTTTAATAGGTCTGTCGTTTTCATCCAGCAGTTCAACTTGAATATGGCCGCTGCCGGGATCGACGTTCAGCTCGAGTTTTTTCCCGGTAAATGTAATCAGCGGCGTAATGATCTCGCCGCCGGTGTAAGCGGCATCGGCGGAGACGAAACCATCCAGCCGCAGAATTGCACGGTCGATACCTGTTTTGTGTTCGGAGGCCGCACGGTCCACAAAGCCGTCATGATCGCGGTTATCGCCCACATAATAAATCCACAGCTCGTTACCCATACGGATCGGATCGGGCATGGACCATATCATCTTTGACGAAAAGGTGCCCGAAAATCCCTGTGAGATGAAGGCCTTTCGATTGCCGAGACGATTGAAATTGATGCCGTCACGGCAGGCGGACAGACGAACGTCAAACTTGGCCGGGGCCAGCACGATCTGGCTGAACGTGTGGTATGATGGGTTGCCGCGCTGATCCGCTTCGGGCCGGCCCAGCCAATGCCAATAGGCATGAGCCATCATGATATAAACGCTGTCCGGGGAGTTGTCCGGATATTTAAAGACGGTAGCGCCGTAATAATCCACCGGCGGCTGCGGCGTGGGGGTGTTAACGAGATTATCGTCGATTTGATCGCCGTCCATGACATAGACTTCATTTGTCCAATGCCGCATGTTGTCGGATTCCAGGCGGCGGACCACGCGACGGCGCGACGGTGTGCCGCCGCCCGCATTGTCGCGAGTGTACATCAGATACTTCTGGCTTGTCTCGTCCCAAAACGCAACTGTTTGGGTATCGCAAGCGCCGACATCTTCCCTGTGCATAAACGTCCAGTTATAACCGTCCGGCGAAGCAAGAAAATACATGCCGTCGTAGCCTCGATGGTCATCGCAAATGTGTTTTGCCTGAAATTTATAGCGTTGTGAGGGTGGGGCCTTGGGATCGATCCAGACCGAGGATCCGTCGAACTTTCCATGCTTGCCGATTTCGGCGGTCTTTTCGTCATAAGCAACAACGGCCGGATCGGGTTTGGTAAAGTGAATACCATCCGTGGATTCAGCATAAGACAGCAAAAAGACCACAGGCCCATCCGGTTTCATCCGCACCGGCAAGACACCCTTACCGGATCCCCAGATGCGAATCTTGTCGCCGTCCTTAAGAACCGAAGAGTACCAGCCGATTCCGGGTTTTTCCTGACCGTCCCACGGCTTATCGCTGGACAGAACGGGCTGGTTTGTTTTGGCCGGCGGATTCATGGTCAACTCGACGCCCTTGCTGGAGGCGATGAATTTATTGTCGATAAATAACTGCTTGCGCGAGCCGACATCAATCGGAGCGGCGGCATAAACAGTACTCAACCCAAAGGCCAAAAGAATCGCCGAACAGAGGATAGTATTAAAAGGTTTCTGATAAGTCATTTGAAATCTCCTGTAAAATGGTTTCATTTTTTTGGTTTTGTGGGTACAGAACAGGGGATGGGCTGCCCGCATCGATCTCTGCATATAACGTACGGCTGCCCCGAATAGGAATCGTCAAAGGGAAAAACCGGCACGGCCTGGAGGGTTGAAATACCAGCCTTTTGCGTCACTGTGCACCGCCAATAGGCCAGCTTCTGATCCGTTTCTTTGATATACCCTCTTTTCCTGTCAGGTTCCCGCGGCCCGCCGCAACCATTGGTGATAAGGTACACAATGCCCTCTTCGTTATCGAGTTGATTGTTTTTGAGCGGATGGCTTTGCGTGTAGGTATGGTCGTGTCCGCTGATCACCAGGTCAACACCATAGTGCTCATACAGAGGGACCCAATTTTGCCGGATGGCCTCTTCACGAAAAGCATGGCCTTTGAAAGCCGGATAAGGGGCGACATGGTGCTGGACAATCAGCCAACGACTGTTTTGGTATTCAGCGAGCTGCTGCGTGAGCCATTCTGTTTGGTCGCCGGCGACCGGGGCCGAATGTTCCGAATTTAATGTGATGATCGCCAGCTCTGCATTATACGGCGTTACATAATAAGCCCGAGGCTGGGGAGTTTTGAACCGCTGATAGAACAACGGCGAACCGGTGATATCCTGGGGATGATTCGGGTCGGGCGATCTTCGATCGTGATTGCCCTCGGCGGGAATAAGGGGGATGCGCCGGCCGTCAGCGGTAATCATTTTTTCATGCCACGCATCAAACCATAAATCAAGCAGCGCTTCTACATTTTGTTTATTTTCACCATACCAAAAGTCCCCTATACCAAGACAGAAATCAGGATCTTTTTCGGCGATGCTTTCGAAAAGTTTTTTGCATTGTTCTGCCTTTTCCGGCACAGCAAAATGGGTGTCTGAAAAGGCAGCAAAAGTAATTTTTTTGCTGTTTTTCGGGGCCGTGCGAAAGGTGAATTTTTCAGGTTTGCTTTCATGGGGAATCGTGACCTGATACT
>JBFZBE010000375.1:0-2998 GCA_041308685.1 Phycisphaerae bacterium | reverse complement strand
CGCATACTGTATGTCCTTTCCAATTGTTTCGTTCTGTTTTGGAGTTCAATAAATTTACAAGGGGGTAATTTTCCCACCCCCCTCTGGGAAAGTCAAGCAAGATATTTCACGGATTCGTCGGCGGGTTATTCGGCGAAGGCCTTTTCGATTAAATTACAGATAATATGGTACGCCAATTGATGGATTTCTTGTGCCGTGCTGGTGTGTTCGGCGGCCGAACAAATGCACACGTCAGCCATTTTTTCCAGCGGGCTTTTGGGGATGCCTGTAAAGGCGACAATTCGGGCTTTTTTATCTTTTGCCGCATTGGCCGCCGCAAGGATATTTTTCGACGTGCCGCTTGTGGAAAACGCCCATAACACGTCATTTTCCGTCGCCAATGCGTCCACCGCACGGGCAAAGGCCTTTTCAAACGTATAATCATTGCTGATGCTGGTCATTACCGAGGCATCCGTAGTTAAGGCAATTGCAGGCAGCCCGCGGCGTTCCTGACGAAAACGGCCGACCAATTCGCCGGCCACATGCTGACAGTCGGCCGCCGAGCCGCCGTTGCCGCACAAGAGCACCTTGCCGCCGTTTTTCAGACATTCGGTGGTCATTCTGGCCGCGGCGGCAACCGCCATCAACCCGTTTTCCTCAAACGCGGCCAGCGCCGCTTTGTGGTCGTACAGCATCTTCAAAATAGTAGTATCCATACGGCCTATTTTAATGGGTCAATGGTCATTCGACAATCGTCATTTCTTTTCTGTCGGGGTTTGTTCCCAGTCGGCGATCTGTCCCAGTCGGCGGATGATGTCTAAGTGCTGTGTGCAGGCAACCTCGCAGCGGCCGCAATGGACACAATGGTCAGCCGGCTTTGCCCCGACGAGGATGCCGTATTTTTTCTGTCCGTCCAGACCGGCGGCCATCTCGGTATCGGTCTTGTTGAGCAGCAGCTTTTCGTTGTAGTACTGCATATACCCCGAAATCGGAATCTCCACCGGACAGCGCCCCATACAATACCCGCAGCCGGTGCAAAGGGCGTTCATATTCTCCGAAACGTGCTTGCGGATGCGCTCGATGTGCGCGTCGGTAAAGGGCGTTGCCCGATCGGCCACGCGGCAGGCCGTATCGATCTGGCCGCGCGTAGTAAAGCCGTTCAGCGTTACGGTAATCTGCGGGCAGCTGACGCAGAAGCGCAGCGCCGCCTCGGTCGGCGTTTCGCCCGGCTCGGCCAGATACGCCAGCGCCTGTTCATTCTGCGGGATAATCCCGCCGGCCAGCGGGTTCATCGCCACTACGCCCAACCCCAGCTTGGCCGCGGCCTGCACACCCTCCCAGCGGTAGAGGAAGTTTAGAATGTTGACGCCCAGCAGGACGCCTTCGAACTCGCGCTTTTCCAGCAGGGTCGCCACGTCCGGCCCGCGCAGGTGCGTCGAAACGACGATGTGGCGGATCAGCCCGCGTTCCTTGCAGCGGAGCAGGCCTTCGTACTGGCCGTCCGGCTTCATCGCGTAGTCGTATTCGCTCATCCGCCGAATGCACCAGATGTGATAGAAGTCAATATAGTCGGTCTTGAGCCGCGAGAGCGATTTTTCCACCGCCTCGACGGCCTTTTGCGCCGTGTCGCAGTTTTCGGGAAAGTTTTTGGTGGAGATAAAGACCTTGTCGCGCCGCTGACCCAGCCGCTGGAGCGCAAGGCCGAAGATCGGCTCGCTGTGGTCGTCGCTGTAGCCGGGCGCGGTGTCCAGATAGGTAATGCCGTTGTCCACCGCGTATAAAACAACGTCGGCGTTGTCGCTGTCGGACTGCGTCATATCAAACCGCATCCCGCCAAAGCCCACCGCGCTGACCTTGTGTCCAGTCGATCCGTAGGGTTTGTAAATCATTCTCAACCTCTTTTTTCTTCGATGACGGCCTTTTGCCGCTCGGCGTCGAGAAAATGTTCCAGCGCTTTATCGCGCGCCTGTGCGGTCAGTTCGTTGACGATCACCGGGCGGACTTGTTCGAGCGGACAGGGAGCGGCGGGCTTTTTGTCCAGCACCTTGGCGATGTGCAGGCCGAACTCCGTGGCGAACACGTCGCTGATCTGGCCGGGCGCCAGGTTGAACACCACCTCCTCAAACGGCTCGACCATCTGGCCGCGCGGGAAATACCCCAGGTCGCCGCCGCGTTCCGGACAGGCCGAATGCGCCTTGGCCATCGCCGCAAAGTCCGCCCCGCCGCGAAGCTGACGCAGGATGTCTTCCATTTGCTCTTTTTGCTGTGCGGCCGTGCATTCGGCGGATGGATGCAGAATGATGTGCGCCGCCCGCACCATCTCCGGCACGGAAAACCGCTCGATATGCTGCCGGTAATAGCGGCCAATGGCGTTGTCTTTGGGCGCGGGCAGATCGGCGGTGATGCGCTGCATCAGCCGCTCGGTGCGGAGCTGCTCGGCGGCCTCGCTGCGGACTTTTTGCCGCTCGGCGTCGCCGGCGCTGAGCCGCTGATGGACAATGCCGTCCGGGCCTTGCTGCTCTGCAAGCTGCGCCAGCAAGGCGTCAATATCCGCCTCAGTGACGGCGGCAAAATCCCGCTTGGCCGCCTGCGCGAACAGCACCGCCTCGATGACGTTTTCGCGCGCCCACTCGGCCAACTGCCGCTGCCGCGCCTCGGCCGGCTGGTCGGCAAACGCCCGCTCATACGACGGACGCATCCGCTCGACCTCCTGCTCGATCCGCCCCTGCTCAACCGCCTGACCATTTACATAAAGTGTCATAAGCTATTCTGTTTGTCTTGCTGCAGCAATGTTCTGACTTGACTGCAAAGGGGTGAAAGTTTTGTTTCAATGACACTCCAAACCGTCGCCGGGTCTAAATTACTGTACCCATGCACAAGGACATGTCGAAATCCAATGATATTGCGGTGTTCTGATATTTGGTCAGCGATCTGTGGGGCGATATTATCCAACTGCATCATGGCCTCCCCGATGATCTGAAGTTCGCGCTCCAGTGCCGAACGGAAGGCACGGTCATTT
>JBFZBE010000374.1:0-10786 GCA_041308685.1 Phycisphaerae bacterium | reverse complement strand
TTCAAACCGCGGATTACGATTGTTATTTCCTATTTCATATTGCCTATTTCCTATTTTACAATTGGAAATTGGAAATAATCAATAACTGTGAAATCTGTGGTTTCCTCTGTTATCCGACAATTTTTATTGCGACGATATCCTGCACGTCAATCAGTCCGACGGGCTTGTCGTCGGCATCCACGACCGGCAGTTCATCGATGCGGTACTTATGAAAGATCGCCATGGCCTCGGCGGCCAGCGTATCGGGGCGGACGCGCTTGCAGTTGGGCGTCATCACCTGCCCGGCGGTCTGCTGCAGGGCGGCCGCACCAAACGTCGAGATCGCCCGCCGCAGGTCGCCATCGGTGATAATGCCCGCCAGTTTGCCGGCGGCATCAACGATCATCACTGCGCCGCGGCGTTTGAGTTTGGCGGTTTCTTCGAGCATCTGTGCGATCGTATCGGTCGCGGCTGCCAGCGGCAGCGGCTCATCGGGCTTAAACCACATCGTTTGTCCCACGGTCATCAGTTTTGCGCCCAGCGCACCGCCCGGATGAAAACGGGCATAGTCTTCGGCGCTGAACCGGCGGGCCTTCATCGTCGCCAGCGCCAGTGCATCGCCCAGCGCCAGCATACACGTCGTCGAAACGCTGGGTGCAACGCCCAGCGGGCAGGCCTCTGTCAGCATTCCCATACACAGCGCCGCATCACTGTGCCGCGCCAGCCGCGATTGTGCGTCGCCAACAATGGCGATCAGTTGAATCTGCCGCTGCTTGAGCGGCTCGATGAGCCGGACGATCTCGCTGCTTTCGCCGCTGTGGCTTAATGCCAGCACGATATCGCTGCTCTGGATGCGTCCCAAGTCGCCGTGGACGGCCTCGGCCGGATGCAGAAAATGGCTGGCTGTGCCGGTGGAGGCCAGTGTGGCGCTGATCTTTTGGCCAACGATGCCCGCCTTGCCAATGCCAGTAACGATCACCGAACCGGCACACTCCAGAAACATCCGCACCGCCGCGGAAAACGCGGACTGCCGCACCAGAGCCGTCAACCCCTTGACCGCCGTCGCCTCGGCCTCGATCACTTGCTCGGCATACGCCACATCGATCCGACTATCAATTTTATCACTCATCTGTGAAATCTGTGTAATCTGTGGTTTCTTATTTATCCAAACTTGACTATGTTGCTGCGATCGTCAAAGCAGGTCATCTGCACAGGCACATCCGCGATACCGAGAAAGTCCGGCAGAATTTCGATTTTCTTTTCCTGCTCGATTTCCAGTTTCGCCAGAATCTGCCGCTTTTCATTCTGCAGAAACGCAGCCACTTCTTTTGGCACGACGATCTCAATACGCTTGATCTCTTTGCGGCCGGCAGCAATGCGCAGTTGACGCAATATCTCGATCGCCTGCGATTCATAGCTTTTGACCACGCCGGAGCCCTTGCAATGCGGACAGGTCAGGTAGGTGCTGGACTGCAGCGACGGCCGCATCCGCTGGCGGGTCAGTTCGATCAGCCCGAAGGCGCTCATCTTAAGCGCCCGCGAACGCGACCGGTCGGTGCGGAGGGCGTCGCGGAAGGCCTTTTCGACATCGCGTTTGTTCTTGCCGTCGCGCATATCGATAAAGTCGCAGATGATCAGCCCGCCCAAATCGCGCAGCTTGAGCTGGCGAACGATCTCTTTGGCCGCTTCCAGATTGATCTGCAGGGCGGTTTGTTCGGCGTTGTTCTGTTTGCGGTAGCGGCCGCTGTTGACGTCGATGGCCACCAGCGCCTCGGTCTGTTCGATAACCAGCGAGCCGCCGCTTTTGAGTTCAACATGGCTGGATTGAATCTTTTCGATCTCTTTTTCGATGTTGTGCCGGCTGAACAGCGGCGCTTTGCCCTCGTAGTACAGTACGCGCCGTTTGAGCCGCGGCTGAACGATCGACAGGAAATCGCGGATTTGTTTGGTCACCATCTCGCTGTCGCAGGAGATTTTGCTGATGCTGTTGTCAAAAATATCCCGCACCGTGCGGATCGACAGGTCGGATTCCTGATACAGCTCGCACGGCGATTTTTCTTTGTCCATCCGTTTGCTGATCACGCCCCACAGCCGCGTCAGATAGGCAATGTCGCTTTGCAGTTCGCGCTTGCTGGCCGACTGGGCGGCGGTGCGGACGATAATGCCCGCCTCTTTGGGCAGCGTCAGCGTTTCCATCAGCTCGCGCAGCTTTTTACGCTCGGCCTCGTCCTCGATCTTCTGCGAAACGCCCAGCCCGGTCATCCACGGCATCAGCACCATATACTTGCCCGGCAGCGATACATACGTCGTCAGCGTCGGACCTTTGGTGTTGATGCCTTCTTTGGTGACCTGCACGACGATATCCTGCCCCTTTTTGAGGCAGCGCTGGATGGGCGGACGCTGGTTCAGCGCTTTACGGCGGCCGATGTTTTCCATGTCCTCGTTCTGGCCGCCGAAGTAGCGCGGGTGCAGGTCGCTGATGTGCAGAAAGCCGTTCTTGGGCGTTCCAAAATCGATGAACGCCGCCTGAATGGCCGATTCGACATTGACCACGCGGCCTTTGTAGATATTGCCGACATGGCTGACGACGGCGGACCGCTCGGTGTACAGCTCCTCCAGCGAGCCGTCCTCGACGACCGCCACGCGGCACTCCTCGTCGGTTACATTGATTAACATTTCCCGTGTCATAACGCTGTGTGTACTCCCTGAAGATGATTGGTGTCGGCAACCCATCGTACCGCCGTACGGCGTATCGGCTCGGCCAGTTCCTGCGGATCGATCGCCAGCCAGCGCAGCAGTTCGTCCATACGTACTGTGCCTTGTCCGCCGATGGCGCAGACCGCCTCGACGACCTGCCCGCACACCGACAGCAGCTCAATGAACGGACGGATATTGACGGTGCGGCGCCGGCCTTTGTCCAGGAGACGCTCCTGTACGATCGGATCGGCGGTTTGGGTTTGCTCTATACAATGTTCGAAATGACGCTGACGTGCCGCATCGGGCGGGCTTGCAAGGGTCAATCGGCAGGTTACCGCGGCCGGGTAAAACGCCGCTTTGCCTTCGGCGGCGGTTACATCCCGCAGCACAAAACCCGGCGGCAGCAGTTCTGCGATCGCACGTTCGCACGCAGCCCGATCAAACAGCTCGGTCTGCACCAGCGCACAAAGCCGCTCGCAGTCGGACTGCACACCCACGCTGCGCGGCAGCGGCAGCGACACGCGCGGACGCGGGTTAAACCCCAGTGAAAACACCAGCGGAACCTGCGCCCGGATCAAGACCCGCTGCCAAAATGACAGCGTCTCCTGATGCGACAAATACGCCAAACGCCCCTGCACCGAAAAATCGGCAATCAACGTCGAATGCTCTTTTTGCATTGCCTCTCAAAATTCGTCTCGAACGGCTTTTGCGGCTGCTGGTTTTACGGACGCCCCTGCGTCCCGAACAGCCGCGGCCGTTCTTTACTATGAATTATCCGCCCGCAGACTAATACGTCTCAGGCAAAATCCTGGTTACCGCATCGCGCAGCACATTTTTGATCTGCCGGCTTGAATCCAGCGTGGCCACTTTACGCGCGATGTCCCCGCACTCCTCAATCGTTACCGAACGGATGAGTTTTTTGATCTCCGGGATCATCGGCGCCGCCATCGACAGCGTCCGCACACCCATCCCCAGCAGCAGCATAATGTACTCCGGATCGGAGGCCACCTCGCCGCAGATGCTCAGGCCGATCCGCGCCTTGTGGGCGTCCTGCACCACGCCGCGCACCAGCCGCAGCACCGCCGGCTCAGCGGGCGAATACAGCGTCGTTACATGCTCATTGGCACGATCCACCGCCAGCGTGTACTGGATCAGGTCGTTGGTGCCGATACTGAAGAAGTCCGACTCCTGTGCCAACAGCCCGGCCGTCAGCGCCGAGCTGGGCGTTTCGATCATAATGCCGACTTTCATTTTGGGGCTGTACGGCACGGCGTACTCGTCCAAATCCTCCATCACATCCCGCAAGATCATCTTGGCCTGCCGCAATTCCTGCAGGTTCGTAATCAGCGGGAACATCACCCGCACATCGCCCAGCACCGAAGCCCGCAAGATCGCCCGAAGCTGCGTCTTGAACATCGGCAGGTCCTGCAGACAATAGCGGATCGACCGCAGCCCCAGCGCCGGGTTGGCCTCGTTGGGATGCCAATCGGCATGCGGCATTTTGTCGGCGCCCAGATCCATCGTGCGGATCACCACGGGCTTGTCTTTGAGCGTGCGGATCGTCTCGGCGTAGGCACGATAATGGTCGTCCTCGGTCGGTTCGGTTCCGCCGTACAGATACAAAAACTCGGTACGGTACAGCCCGATGCCGTCGCCGCCTTTTTCAAGCACCATCGCCGCTTCATCCGGGAATTCGATGTTGCCGAAAATCTCAATCTTGACCCCGTCGCGGGTCTGGGCGGGCAACTCGCGCAGCACATTCAATTCGCTGACAAAGCGCGTTACCTGCTGGGCGTACTGATTGTATTGCTTGAGCGTATCCTCATCCGGGTCGATAACCACCACGCCGCGATTGCCGTCCACGATAACCGTACAGTCCGGCGGCACCTCCGAGGACATATCGCCCAACGCAACCACCGCCGGAATCCCCAGCGAGCGAGCGACGATGGCCGTATGACTGGTGCGCCCGCCCTTTTCCGTGGCAAATCCCTTGACAAACGTCTTGTTGAAACCGG
The DNA here is from genome assembly GCA_041308685.1 of Phycisphaerae bacterium. Lineage (GTDB taxonomy): Bacteria > Planctomycetota > Phycisphaerae > Sedimentisphaerales > Anaerohalosphaeraceae > T3Sed10-213. The sequence goes on along the minus strand of JBFZBE010000374.1, from coordinate 6,095 downwards.
CCGTCTGCGTCGGCGTCAGGTCGCGCGCCAAAATCACCACCTCGTCCCGCAGATGCTCGACATTGTCCTCCATACGCCCCAGCAGGTGTTTGAGCAAGCGCTTTTCAATATCGTAAATATCCGCGGCACGCTCACTGATGTAGGGGTCGTCAATACCGGCAAAATGCGAGGCGATCTCGCGCAAAATCGTCGAGACAGCGTACTCGGCGGTCACCATTTCCTTGTGGATAAAATCGGTAATGCGTTTGAGAAAGGCCTTGTCGCGCAGAAACCGCATGTGCACGGCAAAAATATCGCGGATTTTGCTTTCCTCAATGCGTTTGGAGGATTCCAGTCCATCCAACTCCTGAATGGCGTGGGCGAACGCCTTGCGCACCCGCACTACCTCGGCCGCCCGCTGGGAGGCCATGATCGATCGGCGGGGAATGCGGTAATCGCGCGAATCAATCACCATCGGCTTGGCGATAGCGATCCCCGGCGAAACGGCAATACCCTTTCTGATTTCCATAACCGGTTAGCCCGATTCCTTCTGGCGCATACCGGCTTCCACCGGCTGCGGTGAAAAATTGCGTTCCGCCAGCTCACCCAGCGCCGCCAATGCACGCCGAGCATCGGCACCCTTGGCCTGCACCCGCAGCTTGGTGCCGCAAGTGGCCGCCAACATCGTCATCTGCATAATGCTTTTACCGTCCACCTTTGTTTCGCCGTTGCTGACGGTTATGTCCGAATCAAACGTGTTGGCCAAATCCACAAACAGCATCGCAGGGCGCATGTGCAACCCTTCGGGATTGCGGATTTCAATCTCTATGTCATGCGTCGATTCGGACACCCATCATTCCTTTATCTAATCGAACAGTCAAAACACGCCGCGACTTGCCCGTTATTCGGACGAATCGCCATCGGCGTCTTTGATCGCTTCTGTAATATCCCTTGCGTTCTGTGCCTGCCGCAGAAAACGCCGAAAGTCATCCTTTTGGAGATTTTTAAAGATCGTCTCCATCGCCTGCAGGTGCTTGTCGGGGTTGGATGCGGGGCTTAGCAGCAAAAACACCGTATACACCGGCTGCTTATCCAGCGACGAAAAATCGATGCCGCTTGACGAACAACCCACCACCGCCGCCAGTTTTGTGATGTCAGGGTGCTTGATGTGCGGTACGGCCACACCTTTGCCGATGCCGGTGCTGGCCTCGCTCTCACGTTTGACCAGCGCCGCCGCCAGTGCCGCCGGGTCGGCCTTGCCCAGCTTTTTCTTCTTGGCCAGCGATGTCACCAGCTCTTCGATCGCGGCGTTTCGATCGGAGGCCGCCAACTGCGGCACAATTGCATCCATACAAATAATATCGGATAACTTCATAGACACTCCAAAATCAAACACCCGACAGCCCTATCGGAGCCGCGGCAGTCAAACTATGCGACTTCTTCCTGCGTTGAACCGCCCTCGATGAACCGTTCACGCTCGGTCGCGGAGGGGTGTTTATTGTCGCGCTGTTTTTCTTTGATCTTGCGAAGCTGACGCTCCATCTTGTGCATCGCCATATCGATGCAGGTATAGACATCCGGGCCGCTCTCACGGGCGATCACGTCATCGAAGTGTTCGACACTGACGATCACTTCAACGGTACTCATCGGCCCGGTGCCGCTTTCAATAACCACGCCCACCTGCATCACCGAATTGAAATAGCGCGGCAGCTTGGACGCCTTGTCCTGGACATGGCCGCGGATGGCATCGGTGATCTCAATATGCTTTCCGGTTACAGTTACAATCATCTTCAGACTCCTGAAAACGGTTAATATTTGGCCAACCTGTCATGCCCGGCCTGAAACATTACCAGAGCAGCGGTTTATACCGTCAAAAACAACTCTAACAGCCCCCGATTGATGTGAATGCCAACTTTGTCCTGAATAAAGACATAACATTGCACAAAAATCCAGTTCATCCAAAACAGCAATCCTTTACGATAAATCAGGGGCCAACATCCGTCCACACAATCGCGGACAATCCGAGTGCGGCAGGCCGTATTTTATGTTCACAACTGTACTCTAATAGATAGTGTCCTGTTCGTCAATATAATTTATGAGCCCGTCTGTGTTTGAATCACCCCATTTTCACAATAGATTCAGAACTAAAGACCACCTTAATAGCCAAATTATCCTGTTTTGATGGATGTTCTTTTTGAATTTCGACACAAAAACTCTAATCTAATTTTTTTAGACCTTACATAACTTCAATTATGGTCGGCAGTTCCATTAATCTGCAACGCAGCAGATGATACCCATCACACCAGCGGGCAGTCTGGTTGCGAAAAGAACCCGGTACAACCCAAATCGGAAACGAGTGCAACGGACCAAAATCATTACGCAAAAGAATCCTCGATCAGCATATATTCCCGCCACCATGGCGTATGGATATGGATGGATGCCGAATAATCCCACTTGGCCTCGCGAGCAAACGTAGAGTGCGACAAATGCGGGCAACGAAGCGTAATCTCCAGAGCGGTCTGCCGGTCGCCGTTGTATATATATACGTCTCAAACGTCGCCTCCCATCAACACCATGGTGATATATTCGGTAACCTGCCCCACACGGGAGTGCATAAAGAAACTGCCAAAGCCCATCTGATCAAAGATACGGATTTGACGACGCATTTGCTCTTCACAAAGATCGCCGTTCAGCGACGAGAACGGCTTGCTGCGGTACCGACAGTCCGGATTTTAAAACTGCTGCATCATAGATATTTCCATGCTAATGCCCTCTATTAAAATTCCCATTCGGGGTAAGTTTCTGCAGCGCCAGCGTATAGGTCGGCCGGCCTTCGGGTTTGTATTTGCGTTCGTAGTTGGTGCCGACGATTTCATCATCCCTGGCTCCGGCCGGGCGGCGAAAAGGGATTTCGACGACCTGTCCGGCCTGAATGGCCTTGTCAGCGACACGCCGCATGTGGGCAAAATAGTTCTCATGGTCGGTGGCCATATTGATCCAGCCGTCGGGTTTTAGGCACAACAGCATGCGAGCCAGCGTCCCCTCCTGAAAAAATCGCCGCCGGTGGTGGTAGGTTTTTGGCCATGGATCGGGGAAATACAGATGAAATCCATCCACTACCCCCTCGCCGATATGTGCCGTGATAAACTGCACCGCGTCTGTGCGAATCAGCCGCACATTGGCCAGCCCCCACCGTCCCATCCGATCCACCGCGAAACGGCAGTATTTGCTCGCCCACTCGATCCCAATAAAATCGGTGTCAGGACAGGCCCGTGCCTGCTCCAGCAGAAATGTCCCTTTGCCCGAACCGATCTCGATCTCGATCGGAGCCGGACGGCCAAACAGCACCGTAAAATCAATAACGCCATCCAGCGCATCGGGCTTCAGGGCGATCGACGGGTAGTCCTGAACGGGTCGCTTTGCCATTTAACTTCCTTAAATACAGAGGGTTGCAAACTCACCTAAAAAATCGCCATTGTGTGTAAAATTGCCCTAAAGTCAAGCCCAAATCTGTTCGATACCAATAACGTCCAAGAACCCCCCGGCAAGGGATACGTAGTAAAGGGTATGGAAGCCCTCAAAGAATACAATTATGGCGATTGGCTTATGATAAGGCCTGTGTTGACATTGCGAAAACGCCGCGTCATTATCGACGTGGACACGCAGCACGATTTCTTCGTGGCGGACGGCAAGATGTGTGTCCGCAACCACCGCAGGGTGCTTGTCAATATACGCAGGGTAATGGCTTGGGCACGCCGGGAACATACCCGCGTGATCTCTACGGCACTTGTACATACCTCACGTGACCCCAACGATACCTGCTGTCCGGGCACTTACGGCATTCGCAAACTCCGTTATAAACTTCGCAACCGCCATGTCATCTTTGAACCGGATGACTGCACCGACCTGCCGCGCGAAAATGTACAGGACTGCGACCAGATCGTTCTGTACAAACGGACTGTAGACCCGTTTGAAGAGCCGCGGGCTGAACGCATTTTAACCGAAACCCGCGCCAATGAGTTCATCGTCATCGGCGGACCAACTGAAACCGCCCTGCTGGCCACCGTACTTGGCCTTTTGTTACGGAAAAAAAGTGTTATTGTCATCTATGATGCGCTGGGATCGATTGACAAAAGTGCCGCCGAGGTCGCCCTGCGCAAGATGCAGGCCAAAGGCGCCAAACTGGTCGATACCCGCACCCTCTTTGGGGCATCGCACCTGCATTTGGTACACGCCTGCGCCTGCGACCGTTGCCGCGGCCGCGTACCCAAAACCGCCGCAATTCAGACCGCATAAGTTTTTTATCCTCAATAACCCCATATAAAATATACGCTTATCGTTTTTCCATAAAATTTTTATATTTTTTTCAAAAAAGGGTTTGACATTTTTCCGATATAAGACTAAACTAATCTTACTTGAGCGGCTAAACGGTTGAAAAGCCGTTTTTTTGATCAACGGATATAAGACTGATTTAGTGCTATATAAAAGCAGGCAAACAATGGATGTAATTCGACGTGATACAGATTATGCATTACGGCTGGCGGCCGGGTTGGCGCGGCGAACGGCTGACCAACAGCCGATTTCGGCAAGGATACTGTCCCAGCAAACGCACGTCTCGTATGCCCTGACGTGCAAACTGCTGCAAAAGCTGGCTGCGGCCGGCATTGTCAGCAGTACCATGGGTGCTAAGGGTGGGTTTGTGCTTGCCAAAAAACCGGAGTCCATTACGTTTGGCCAAGTTATCAGCGCCATTCAGGGTCAGGTCAGCGTGATTCGCTGTCTGATGGGGGACTTCAAGTGCCCGCTCAAGTGCGCCTGCCCGGTCAACCCCAAGCTCAAGCAGATGCAGCAGCAGATCGACGGTTTTTTGAACGACACAACATTAGCGGAATTTATCAACGCAGAAAGGCAGAGCAAAAATGGCTGAAGCAAAAAAACGAAACGGGATTCTGGCGGCCTGTACCGCACAGGCCAAGGATTTGAACACGCTGATCGACTACGCAAGCGACTCGGTCGTCAGCAAGACGCTGGTCGATAAAGACCCCGGCACGGTAACGCTGTTCGCCTTTGACGCCGGCCAGCGGCTCAGCGAACACACCGCGCCGTTTGACGCGCTGGTGCAGATCACCGACGGTCAGGCGATCATTACCATCGCAGGCAGCGAACACCTTGTCGCCGCAGGCCAAGTCATCATTATGCCGGCCAGCATCCCCCACGCCGTCCGCGGCGATGTAAAGTTTAAGATGCTGCTGACGATGATACGAGCGTAAAGAAATGATGGGCTAAAGCCCATCCTACGAACTAAGAACTAAGAACTTATTCGAAAGGAGTTGTGCAAAATGTTTTGTTATCAATGTGAACAAGCCGCCGGCGGCAAAGGATGCTCCAGTGTCGGCATCTGCGGCAAAGACAACGACACCGCCCTGCTGCAGGATTTGCTGCTGCACGCGGCAACGGGTATCTCAATGGTCGCGCATCGCGCCGGCAAGCTGGGCGCAACCGACCGCGTGATCGACCGGTTTGTGATGGAGGCGTTATTCACGACTGTTACCAACGTCAACTTCGACCCGGTGCGGCTGGAAGCCCTGCTGGCCAATGCCGGCCAGACGCTGGCGCACGCCAAAAGCATGTACGAATCGGCTTGTAAAAAGGCCGGCAAGCCCGCCGAAAAGCTCACCGGTGCGGCCGCCTGGCAGATGCCGGCCAATCGCTTTGCGATGCTTCAACAGGCCGAAGACCTCAGTATCGTCAAAAAGCTGGCCGTCCAAGGCCCGGATGTAACCGGCCTCCAGGAATTGATCGTCTATGGCCTCAAAGGCACGGCGGCTTATGCCGACCACGCCTTCATCCTCGGCGTTGAAGACGACGGCGTGTATGCCTTCTTCCACGAGGCGCTGGACTTTTTGACCGGCCCGAAAGCGACCGATGTCGATACGCTGGTCGGTATGGCGCTGAAGGTTGGCGAGGTCAACCTGACCGTGATGGCCATGCTCGACAAGGCAAACACCGACACCTACGGCCACCCGGAGCCGACGGTCGTCCGCATCACGGCCAAAAAAGGCCCCGCGATCCTTGTTTCCGGCCACGACCTCAAAGACCTCGAAGAGCTGCTCAAG
>JBFZBE010000373.1:0-3642 GCA_041308685.1 Phycisphaerae bacterium | reverse complement strand
ATTGGTAACAAGAAACTATTAAACTGATTGTCTGACCCCAAAAAATGCCGGTTGAAATACTCAGCTTAGATGGACAGTGGAAGCTTCGGGATATAGATTTCTCGAAAGACCATTTCGATACCGTCCCCAACGTTGGCGGCGCGTCGAAGGTATGGCTGGATGTTCAGGTTCCCGGCGACATTCACCCTGCGCTGGTCAAGGCGGGGCGCATTCCTGATCCATTTGTGGGGTTTAACAGCCGCCAATGCGCCTGGATACGTCATAAAAGCTGGTATTTCAAGCGTCCGTTCGACGTACCCAAGGTCTTTGCGGGCAAGCGGATGATGCTGGTTTTCGATGGCATTGACACCTACGCAACAATCTTTGTCAACGGTCGGAAGGTCGGCCAATCCGAAAACGCCTTTCTGCAATACCGCTTTGACGTAACAGATGCCGTTTGTATCGGACAAGCCAACACCGTCGAGGTCTGTATTCACGCCATCAAGCCGATGCTTTCACAGCGAAACAGCGGACGCTATTTTGCGTGTTTTAATACCGAGCGAATCTTTGCCCGCAAGCCGCAGTGTCAATTTTCCTGGGACTGGGCGCCGGATCTGCCGGCGGTCGGCATCTGGCAGGGGGTTCGGCTGGAGGCGGTTGATACAGGGGTGATCGAGGATGTGTATGTCCGTACCGAGCTGGACGGACGTGTGCATTTTCAGGTTACACTGGATAAAAAATCAAAAGAACTGCTCAAACAGGGCACCCGTTTTGAACTGGAAGCGGAGATTTACGGCCCAGACGGCAAGACCGCTAAAACCGCGGCCGTGATGGGACGCAAGAGTTTTGTTAATCTGTCTGTCCTGCAGCCGCGTCTGTGGTGGCCGAATGGCCTTGGTGAACCGTTTCTGTACGACTATCGTATTCGTCTGCTTAACGGAAAACGCGTGCTGCACGAAAAACAGGGGCGGCTGGGCATCCGCAAGATCGAGCTGATCGAGGAGGCCATTGCCGACAACATGCACGGATTCCGTTTCCGCATTAATGGGGTGGATGTGTTCTGTATGGGATCCAATTGGATCCCGGCGGATTGCTTCCCTGGAACGGTCGGGCCTGAGCGGTATCGGCATCTGCTGGGGCTGGCACGCGAGGCAAATTTGAATATGCTTCGCGTCTGGGGCGGGGGGATGTATGAAAAAGAAATCTTTTATGACCTGTGCGACGAATACGGCATTCTGGTCTGGCAGGATTTGATGTTCGCCTGCTCGGATATTCCCGATGACGACGCCGAATGGACGCTCAAGCTGGTGCCGGAGTTTGAATATCAGGTACGGCGGCTGCGTAATCACCCGTGTCTGGCGCATTGGTGCGGCGGAAATGAAAAGACAGGCACCTACGGCGAAATGAAAAGCTACGGCGAAATAGTGACCAACTATCTGGCGCGTGGCGTCATTCAGCATCTGATGCCGGGTGCGTCCTATACGCCCAGCAGCCCGTATAGCTTGACCGATGTCGGCAACGAGCCGCAATCGGGCGATACCCACGGCGGCACATGGGAAAAGGCATTTGCCGATGACATTCGTAATTTCCGTCGGCATATCGACGGCAAGCATACGGTCTTTATGTCCGAGTTCGGCTTTCACGGGCCGCCGGATTACCGTAACGTCAAAAAATTCATTAGCGAAGATCATCTCTGGCCGTTAAATGGGATGTGGGAGCACCACATTATGGACAATCCGTACAACGACCTGAAGGAAACGTTTGTGCAGGTGCAGTTAGCTGCGGCCTCTCAGTTGTTTTATCCGCCGCAAAACGCGGCCGATTTTGTCAAGGTCGCCGGTACGCTGTATGCGGAGTACATTTACGCGGAATTTCAGCATCATCGGCGGCGTTTTCCGCTGAATACCGGTGCGCTGACGTGGATGTTCAACGACTGCTGGCCGGCGGCGAGTTGGTCGATGGTGGACTATTACGGCCACCCAAAGCAGGTCTATTACGCCGTCAAGCGCGCCGCCCAGCCGGTAATGCTGTCGTTTCGTGACTGCGGCGCGGCGTATGAGGTCTATGTAACCGTCAATCGTATAGCCCCCGTGCAGGGACGGCTATCGCTTACGCTGCAGACGGTGGAAGGGCGGACAATTGAGTTGGCTCCTGCGGCGAAGGTTGCGCTGGCGGCACAGGATTCCAAGTGTGTGTTTACGTTGCCCCAAAAAGATATCGCAATTGTAGAAAACAGCTATTTATCAGCCGCCCTTGCGTTTGAAAATCAAACAATTCAAGAGGTGTTTTTTCATAATTTGTGGGCGGATATCCACTGGCCGCAGCCGGAACTGGCCGTTAATTACGGCACGCCCCGCAAGGTTGGCGATGATTATCTACTGCGAGTAACGTTGAAAAGCAAAAAGTATGCGCGGTGTGTCCACATAATATGCCCCGATGAACTGTGGTGGTCGATATCGGACAATTATTTTGATCTGCCGGCGGGGGCGGAAAAAAATGTGATGATTCGCTCTTCGAAAACGATCGACCCGGCCCGGCTGAAGGTGCGAACCTGGCTGGATACATGGGAGTAGCGCCTTTTTAGAGTCCTTTTGTCCGTTTCATAGGGCAGTGTGTTTTTTGCGTAAAATGACTTTATTTTTGCGCGTATCCAGTGCCAATCGTAATGGAATTGCGGACGCATCAACGTTCATCTTCAGCCGGACCGAGCCATAAATCATAATCGCAGGGAGCCGGCGGACGAGCAGGGGCGTCCAGTATTCCGATACTGTTGCGCAAACGATAACACAAACCGCGATACACCAGCCCCTGCCCTTTGAAGATTTGCAGCAATGCGGTGTCGTACACCGACGCGGGTGCAAAACAGATAACCTTGGCGCGGGGGGTTCCCGCACGAATGCCCTATGCGGCGTAATACATCAGATCGGTTGCGATTGTCGCCTTTTGCTTCCAGGTAAACACACATTTCATCCCGCTGCTTAAATGATCCTCCGGGTGCCGAAACGGGTCGTGATTCCATTCGTTGCCGACCTCCCACCAGGTAATTTCGGGAAACAGCGCAGCGATCGTCTTCCGACTGGTGCGGCAATCGTCCAGCACTTTTCGGTAAGCCGATCCTTCGGTCATGTTGCGCGGCTGCATTGACACGTCGCTGTCCATCGGTGCGAACTAGGTATGATTCATTCTGACAATTTCAATATCGTACTTTTTGGCCAGATCATTCATCTCTTTAAAGACTGCGACATGCTCTGTAGAAAAGCTCTTTGACAAATAGGATGATTCCTATGTTGTGGGTGAGAACCTTCAGCATCATTTCACGATTTTGGGCCCAGTAACTTCTGGCTCGCAGAGCATCGCCCTGGTTGCGTTTGATCATGCTGAAAACAGTTTCAACCTGCCATCGCTGGCCATAGGTTTCTTTATCGAAGTCGGTTCGCATTTCTCTGCGGTAACGGTCTTGGGGCAGTTTATCTGTCGGTCTGCCGTGTTTGGCTGGGATCGTCGTTTTAATGTGATGAACGTCTCTGGCGTAATGATGGTTTTTGACGCTGTCATATCCGGCATCCGCCAGAAGATGCTCGATACGCACTTTTTCAGTCGCGGGTTTTAGTGTCTTGCAGAACTGATTAATGTCGACGCTGGGACCGCGTGCGGTAAACATGG
>JBFZBE010000372.1:0-3109 GCA_041308685.1 Phycisphaerae bacterium | reverse complement strand
TGATCGATGCGATGCAAAGCGACGATAATCCCGCTCTGCAGAAGATGCTCGATGCGGGTATTGCGCAGCGTCAGGATCAGCGGTTCGTCGGTACGTCGATGGAAAAACTGATCGCGCTGGCGGAGGGGTATCGGAATGTGGTCGAGGACATCGATTTGAGTCGCCGAGCCGAATACGCCGACCACTTGAACATCGTCAAAGAGCAGTTGCGGTCGCTGTTCGGGCCGCTGCCGGGCGAAAGCCGGCCGACGCTGGCGATGTACCGCTATGGGGCGACGCGCCGCGATGTGATGGAAAAACACATCGACTATCTGATCTGGCAGGACAAATGGATTGAAGAAACGCCGGGCAAACCCCTGATCAAGACCCGCGTGCGGCGCGACGACCCGCAGCACGGGGCGTTTGGCGGCACGGAACTTGCGCCGTTGTTTGCGCTGATCGAAAACAACGCCGAGGCGATGTTCGAGCCGCGGCTGACATTTTACTGGCAGTACTTTATCGACGACAGCACGCCGGGGCATTATTTCGGCGGCGTCGGGCCGGAGGTGCTGGGCACGCTGCTGCTGACGCTGCTGGCGATGTGCTTTGCCGTGCCGCTGGGGGTGATCTCGGCGGCCTATCTGGTCGAATACGCCGGCGACAACATCATTATTAAAATCATCCGCACCTGCATCAATACGCTGGCGGGCGTGCCGAGCGTGGTGTATGGGCTGTTCGGACTGGCGTTCTTTGTGATGCTGGTCGGCCATCCGTGCATTCTGACCGCGTCGATGACGCTGGGGCTGTTGAGCTTGCCGGTGATCATTCGGTCTTCCGAAGAGGCCATCCGCGCCGTGCCAAAGACCTACCGCGAAGCGTCGCTGGCGCTGGGGGCGGGCAAGTTTCGCACGTTTGTAACCGTTACGCTGCCGGCGGCCGGGCCGGGGATTTTGACGGGGATCATTTTGAGCTTGAGCCGCGCCGCCGGCGATACGGCGACGATCCTGTTTGCCGGCGCCGTCGCGCTGGGGCCGGTGCCGGACTTTGCCGGACAGTGGTGGCTGCAGCCGACGCGGGCGCTGTCCTACGGCTGCCATGACATCACCGTCGGCGACAAGCTGGCCGCGATGGTCCCGCACAACCAATTCGGGATGGTGATGACGCTGATTTTGCTGGTGCTGATGCTGAATATCGCCGCGATTTTGATCCGCTCGCGGATGACCAAAAAGCTGCGCGGGGCATAATAGAAGAGGGAAAAGGCAAAGGGAAAAAGGTAAAATGACAGGGAAAAAGGCAAAATGGAATAGCCGGCGGCTGGATGGGTTCACCGTAAGCTCCGTCCCGTTGCGGTGCAAAGGTATGCTGCCAACGCCGTCTGTGTTCGAGGTCTGTAATTTTTCCTTTTACCTTGACCTTTTACCCTTTCCGTTTTGCCTTTTGCCTTATGATGAACACAAGACTCATTGAGTGGAAGCGATACAATGATGATTGCCGAAGAACCCAAAGACAAAACGACGCCCAAGACCGAAAGGCCTGTGATGGACGATTATTCCATACAATCCGGCTCGTCCCAGAAGCCGGGGCGCATCAAGCTCGATGCGCCGCAGCGGCAAAGCCAGCCGATTGATACGATCCTGCCGGAAAAGGTGATCATCACATCGCGCGATTTTTCTTTTTATTACGGCAGCAAGGCCGGCGTGGAAAACATCGCCATGGATATCGAGGTCGGCTCGGTTACGGCCATCATCGGTCCGTCCGGCTGCGGCAAAAGCACATTCCTGCGGTGCATCAACCGGATGAACGACTTGATCCCCAGCGGCCGCGCCAAAGGCCTGCTGGCGGTCGGCGGGCAGGATGTGTACGACAAACGCACCAATCTGGTCAATCTGCGTCAGCAGGTCGGCATGGTGTTTCAGCAGCCCAACCCGTTCGCCAAGTCGATCTACGACAACGTCTGCTACGGCCCGCGATTGCAGGGCGTACGCGGCAAAGCGGCGCTGGATGAGATCGTCGAAAAATGTCTGCGCGACGCGGCGCTGTGGGACGAGGTCAAAGACGACCTGCGCAAGTCCGCCCTGGCGCTGTCCGGCGGCCAGCAGCAGCGGCTGTGTCTGGCGCGCACATTGGCCACCAAGCCGCGCGTGGTGCTGATGGACGAGCCCTGCTCGGCATTGGACCCGATCGCCACCGGCCGCATCGAAGATTTGATTGCACAACTGAAGGGAACCTATACAATAGTCATCGTAACGCACAATATGCAGCAGGCCGCGCGCGTCAGTGACCGCACGGCATTTTTCTGTCTGGGACGGCTCATCGAGTACGGCCGCACGGATCGGCTCTTTACCAACCCGTCCGTCAAGCAGACCGAAGACTATATTACAGGACGGTTCGGATAATCAGACGGTGGTTGTCCGATGAGTATATTCGGGAAAAGTACGGTATGACGATTCACATGAAAAGCGAAATTGAAAAGCTCAAGAAAAAGCTGCTTGCGCTGTCGGCACAGGTCGAGCAGCAATTGTGGCTGGCGGTCAAATCCATTAAAGAACGCGACGCCGAACTGGCGCGGCGGGTGATCGATCACGATTATGAGATTGATAAAGACGAGGTGGACGTCGAGGAAGAATGTCTGAAAATCCTGGCGCTGTATCAGCCGGTGGCGGTCGATCTGCGGTTTATCGTAACGGCGTTCAAGATCAACAACGACCTGGAACGCATCGGCGATTTGTCTGTCAATATCGCCGAACGCAGCGAGTTTCTGGCGCGGCATGCGCCGGTCGAGGTGCCGTTCGATTTTGACCTGATGGCCGAAAAAGTGCAGACGATGCTGAGGGACGGCATTGCGGCGCTGGTCAATCTGGACTGCTTTCGGGCGCACGGCGTATGCCGGCGCGACGACGAGGTCGATGCCCTGAACAAGGAAATGTACGATCTGGTCAAGCAGGGCATTCTCAAACACCCCGACCATATCGAAAGCTTGATCCACCTGCTGAGCGTCTCGCGGCATCTGGAGCGCGTCGCCGACCACGCGACCAATATCGCCGAGGATGTGATCTATATGGTCGAAGGGCAGATTATCCGCCATAAGACCGAAGAATACAAATAATTGTCAATGGACGATGGACGATTT
>JBFZBE010000371.1:0-4092 GCA_041308685.1 Phycisphaerae bacterium | reverse complement strand
GCGCCATTGCCGCTGAATCCGCAGATAGCCCTCATCGACGATGACCGCATCGGCTTGTTTTGCCAATTGCGGGATCGTCGTTTCCGGGCTGCCGTGCAGCACGGCCAGCCGGATGCCGCGCTCGGCCAGCGCCGCGGCCGTCTGACGCAGCCCATCCAGCATAAACGCATAGTGCCGCCGGTTGGCGCCGGGGTAATCATCCACCAGCGAAAACGCCGCCAGCACGGGCTTATTGCGTCGATTGGCCGTCTGGACGGCGTATTCCAGCGCGTGATTGTCCGTGCTGCGCTGCGCCGCCTGCATCCAGTACAGCACAAAGCGGCGGTCTTTTTCGCCCGCGGCGTTCAAAAGCTCGATGCGTTCCGGTTCGATCATGCAAACCCCGTTTCATCGGCTGCTGTGCGTGCGGCGTGTTACCGTTTCGCCAGCGTTTTCTGCTCGTATTGTTTGACCTCGTTGAGCCAGGCGGCTGCGACCGGCACGTTGTTCTTGGCGCAGTAATAATCCCACACCGCCGTCCACGGCAAGCTCTTGGCCTCGTCCAGCAGCGCCAGCCGCGCGGTGAAGTCGCCGTCGGTCTCAGCTTTTTTGATCGCCGCCGGTTCCAGCAGCGCCGCCAGCAGCGCCTTGAGCATCGCGCGTGTGCCGATGACCCAGGCGGCGATGCGGTTGATGCTGGCGTCAAAGAAGTCCAGCCCGATGTGAATCTTTTCCAACTGCCCGCTGCGGATGATCTCCTGTGCGGTGGCTGTCAGTTCGTCGTTGAGGATGACCACATGGTCGCTGTCCCAGCGTACCGGACGGCTGACGTGCAGCAGCAGCCCCGGCACAAACATCAGGGCGCTGGAAATCTTGTCCGCGATCGTTTCGGTCGGATGAAAATGCCCCGCATCCAGACACAGCAGCTTTTGGCGCGACACCGCATAGCCCATATAAAACTCATGCGAGCCGACGGTGTAGCTTTCGGCCCCGATGCCGAACAGCTTGGACTCGACCGCATCCAGATGGCTCTTGGCGTCCAGGGGCTTGGCGAAGATCGCGTCCAGCGACTCGGCCAGTCGCCGCCGCGGCGCGGCTCGGTCCACGGGGATATCCTTGTAGCCGTCGGGGATCCAGACGTTGGTAACGGTCGTCGTGCCGAGCTGCTTGCCCATCTCGGCGCCAATGGCGCGGCAGGCGATGCCGTGCTCGACCCAGAAGCTGCGAATGCCCTTATCGGCGTGGCTGAGCGTCATGCCGTCGGCGGCTTTGGGGTGCGAAAAGAACGTCGGATTAAAATCCAGCCCGTGCAGGCGGCCTTTGGCCCAGTCGATCCAGCTTTGGAAATGTTTGGGCTGGACGGCGTTGCGATCGACGGATTTGCCGCCGTGATCCAGATAGCAGGCGTGCAGGTTGAGCCGGTGTTTGCCGGGGATCAGCCGCAGCGCCGCCTCGATGTCGGCGCGAAGCTGCTCGATCGTGCGTGCCTTGCCGGGGTAGTTGCCGGTGGCCTGAATGCCGCCGGACAGTTCCATGTTGGCACGCTCAAAGCCGCCTACATCGTCGCCCTGCCAGCAGTGCATCGACACCGGGATCGCTGCCAGTTTTTTCATTGCCGCATCCGCATCCACACCCATCGCCGCATACTGCTCTTTGGCAATGGCATACGCCTGTTCCACATTTTTATCTATCATAATCTATATTCCTCAACTGATAACTGTTTACTGTTCACTGATAACCGTCAACTGATTTGCTTGCTGCGATACGATTCGACTTCCCAGTTTTCGATAAACTCCCGCGCCCGGTCGGTCATATACTCGATTCCGCCGAAGGCCGCGGTCAACTGCACCACCTCGGCGGCGTCCTGCGCCAGTTCCAATGCCAGCCCCGCCTGCTTGGCCGACGCCCCGACGCCGAAGACCATCCCGTCAAACGCGATTACATACGGCCGATAGCCGTGCCGTTTGGTGAATTTGGCGACGTTGTCGGCGGTCGGCGTTTCGACCAGATAATACGACTTGGAATACACGATGTGATCCGGCGAGACCGGCCCATTGGCCAGATGGAACAAACCGCCGACGGCCAGATGGACGGATGCATCGCCGAGAGTAACGCGGATTTTTTCTTCTGCGGCGGCCACGGCGGCCTTGTTCGGCATCGCCCCCTTCGGCAATTCTGCCGGTATGCCTTTGCTGTTGTAATGGCTTGTCAGGGCGGTATGTATTCCGGCGTACATCGCGGCGATGGCGTCCGGGGTGTCGGCGGCGACGAACACGCCGTGATTTTTCAGAAAGATCAGCGACGGCTCCCGCCGATGCGTCCTTTTGTAGTCCTGGATTTCTTTGCGCACCTGCATACAGAGCGTATAGCCGGGGTCGATGTAGTCAATCCACAGCGCCTGCGGAAACAGCGTCGCACACGCCGTTTTGCCGTTCTTGCCGCAGGTCATCCCGTTGACCCAGGCCGGATGGGTATGCACGACATACCGCGCTGACAGCGTGCTGTGCAGCGGCGCTTCGACCGACGCCCGCCCCGGATACTCCGGCAGCACGGCCTGCTCCATCATCGTCTTGACCAGCGCCTCGCGGGCGGCCGGCTCTTTGGGGGGTTCGACCTCAAAGAGCTTGGCCAGTTTGGCGCGATCCATCCCGACAAAATCGCTCGGCTTAATCGTCGCCAGTGTCGTGCCGGAGGGCTTGACCCACAGCGTCGTGTCGGTTTTGGCCGACGTATTGCCGCCGCCGCCGCGCACATACAGCGGTGCACCGAACGCATGTGACAGTTCCGTAATCGTGTTCAACAGTTGTTTGATTTCCATGGCATTGTCCTTAATTTAGAATTGAGAATGAAGAGTTAAAAATTAAGAAATTAGCGGATTCGATTCATTCTTAATTCTTCATTCTTCATTCTCAATTCATTTTTATTTCTTTTCAAAATGTTTAATAAACACCGCCCAGCGGCTGTCCGGCCGCGGGGTGTAGGTCTTGGTCTCAAACGACGCGGCCACGACCTGTCGGCCGTGTTCCAGAGAGTTCAACTGGCCGCACGCCTTGGCCTGCACGAGCACGCTGCCCAGCACCGTCGCCTCGACCGGGCCGGTCACGACGGTCTTGCCCGTCGCGTCGGCGGCCAATTGGTTGAGCAGTTCATTCTGCGAGCCGCCGCCGATGATGTGCAGCGTCTGGATCGTCTTGCCGGAGACATCTTCCAGCATTCCAATGACCTGCCGATACCGCACGGCCAAGCTTTCCAAAATTACGCGGATCATTTGTCCTTTGTCGTAGATCGGCGTCTGTCCGGTCTTGCTCAAAAAGGCGTTGATGCGGCCGGGCATATTGCCGGGTGCAAAAAACGACATATCGTCCGGGTCCAGCCAGGCCGTGAAGGGCTTGGCCGCGGCGGCCAGTTTGGCGATGGTCGCGTAATCCAGCGACTGCCCCTCGGTCTCCCAGTGGCGGCGGCATTCCTGCACCAGCCACAGTCCCATGATGTTTTTCAGCAGGCGGATGGTGTTTTCCACGCCGCCTTCATTGGTCAGGGCGTATTCAAATGTTTTTTTGTCAATGACCGGCTTGGGCGATTCAATCCCCATCAAGCTCCATGTCCCGCTGGACAGATACGCCCATGGCGCGTTGCCCGCCGCCGGAACAGCCGCTACCGCCGAGGCGGTGTCGTGTGTGCCGACGGTGATAATCGGAATGGCCGAGCCGTCTTTGTTGACGGCGATGTCGGTTTTAAGCTGGCCGATCTGTTGTCCGGGCATCACGACTTCCGGCAGGATGTGCATCGGCAGGTCGAGCTTGTCCAGCAGCGTTTTGGACCATTGGCCAGTGTGCATATCCATCATCTGCGAGGTGCTGGCGATGGTGTATTCGGCGCACGGCCGCGCGCCCAGCAGCGTCATCAGCAGGTTGGGCATAAACAAAAGCTGTTTGGCCGCCGCCAGTGACTGCGGCGTTTGGCGTTTGCAGCCCATCAGTTGATACAGCGTATTGAACGGCATAAACTGAATGCCGCTGTTGGCATAGACCTCCCATTTGCTGCCGGCAACCCGTCCGGCCTCATCGATCATCCCTTCCGTGCGGCTGTCGCGGTAGTGGTAGGGCTTTTCGA
>JBFZBE010000370.1:0-7001 GCA_041308685.1 Phycisphaerae bacterium | reverse complement strand
AGATCGATCCTGCACGTCATAAGCCGATGCTGCAAGACTACAACCGTCTGAACCCCAAATCGCCGATAGGTTTCCTTTCTACTGACAACTCAGCCTACAAAACCCGCTGATAGTGCTTTTTTCACTTTCTATTTAGCCGGTCTGATATATACTGCCGGCATGTCCTTATCGCCGGTCAATGTGTTCTCCCGTTTACGGCGTGCGGCGGCGTATGGCCTCAGCGGGCTGGATCATCTGCTGTTTCCGCCGCATTGCCTGCTGTGTCAAGTTCCCGTCTGCCGCGACGACGACGGCTTGTGCGCATCCTGCTGGCAGGAATTGGCACGCTGTGCCGGCGGCGATTACTGCCGCCGCTGCGGCCGCAACGCCAGCCCCTTTGCCATCGTCAACAACCGCTGCGGCGCCTGTCAGGACGAGGAATTGGCCTTTGACGGCATCGTGCGTGCGGGCGTCTATGAATCCGCCCTGCGCGGCCTGATTTTGGCGTTCAAATTCCACCAGCGTACCGAATATGCCCGCCGGCTGAGCCGGATGATGGCCGATGCGCTGGCCGTCAGCGGCCTGGCCGGACGCATCGATTATTATGTCCCCGTGCCGCTGCATTGGCGGCGGCGGCTGGAACGCGGCTACAACCAGGCGTTGATGCTGTCGCGCGGCCTGTGCAGTCCGCCCAGCCGTATCAGTACCGACTTGGTACGTACCCGCTACACGCGCCGTCAGTGGAATCTGAACGAATCGCAGCGTCGTACCAATGTTAAAAACGCCTTTGCCGTCCGATACGGCCATTTATTTAACGGAAAAAAGGTCTGTATTGTCGATGACATAACAACGAGTGGAGCGACCCTGAATGAATGTGCCAGCGCCCTCAAGTCCGCGGGGGCAGATTCGGTCTATTGTCTTGTCGCGGCTGTTGCGCATACGCAACCCGCATGAAATGCAGGCATATAAAAGCGTACATTGTTTGATTTATTTTAGGTAATTAATAGGTTCGAAATATCTAAATACCTCTTTTTTTGTTGTTTTTTCAAAAAAGCCGTTGACAGAACTGTATTTTGAGCTATAATTTGCCGCTTTCACAATAGACAGAATATACAATTGGCGTTAGGAATGTTATGAAAAGCTTTTTAGCAAAAACGAACCAAGTGGATCGCAAGTGGCGCGTGATTGACGCCGACGGCCTGGTGCTGGGGCGTCTGGCCTCAAAAGTGGCGATGGTGCTGATGGGCAAAGATAAGCCCGTATATACGCCCCACGTCGATACCGGCGACTTTGTCGTGATCGTCAATGCCGAGAAGATTATTGTGACCGGCAAAAAGGCCGATCAGAAGGAATATCAGACGTACAGCCGTTACCCCGGCGGCCAAAAGATCATTCCGTTCAACAAGATGATGGAAAAATACCCCGAACGGGTTGTTAAACTGGCCATCAAACGGATGCTTCCGAAGAGTACGATGGGCAACGATATGTTCCGCAAGCTGAAAGTGTATGTCGGCCCGGATCATCCGCACACCGCTCAGCAGCCGGTTAAATTGGAAATGTAATCGCTTATTAGGAACGCTATTGATATGGTAGAACTGAATAATCCCAGTCCGTTGATTGACCCGAATATTCTGAATAAGTCGGCCGTTGCTGCGGCTGCTGTTGCCGCCAAGAAGGCCGCGCCGGATCGCGGCGGGTTTATCTGGGGTACCGGCCGTCGTAAAAGCAGTGTCGCCCGTGTGCGGATTCGCCCCGGCAGCGGCACGCTGACCATCAACGAAAAAAAGGTGGACGAGTATTTCAAGGTTGAAAAAGACCGCAATGCCGTCAGCGCTCCGCTGGTTTCCGTCGGCGGCGGGGCGGCGTTTGATATTTTTGTTACGGTCAAGGGCGGCGGCACGACCGGCCAGGCCGGTGCGGTGATGCAGGGTATTGCACGTGCGCTGAAAAGCTATGATCCGGGTTTGCTGCCGCAGCTTCGCGAAGGCGGCTTCCTGACCCGCGACAGCCGCATGGTCGAACGCAAAAAGCCCGGCAAGGCCGGCGCCCGCAGGAGCTTCCAGTTCTCCAAACGTTAATTTACACTGTTGTCAAAATGGGTTACAATGGCCGTCGGGAAGTCGCTTCCCGATGGCCTTTTTAATAGATTAACAATTAAATTTGAGTTGGCGGAATCCGCTTTTGACGGACAATCGCCTTAGGGAGTTTGTTATGGTTCGTGTTGCGATTATTGGCGCCAGTGCCTATACGAGCATAGAGTCGATTGAGATACTGCTTAAGCACCCCTCGGCCAAGATCACCTATCTGGCCGGACTGCGGGAAGAGTTTTCGGATGTAACCGAGCTGTTCGGCCAATTGCACGGACGGCTGTCCATGCCGGTGGAACTGCTGGATGTTGGCAAGGCGGCCAGCGTCGCCGATGTAGCCCTGTGCTGTCTGCCACACAAGGTGGCAATGACGTATGTGCCCAAGCTGCTCGAGGCCGGATTGAAGGTTGTGGATTTCAGCGCCGATTACCGCATTCAGGATACGGGCTTGTACGAACAGTATTATGAGCCGCACAGCGACCCGGCGAATCTGGCACACGCGGTGTATGGGCTGCCGGAGTTGTTCCGGGATAAGATCAAGAAGGCCTCGCTGGTGGCCAATCCCGGCTGCTATCCGACCGGTGCGACGCTGGCGCTTGCGCCGCTTCTGGCGCACAAGCTGGTCAAGACCTCCGGCATTGTTATCAATTCCGTCTCAGGCGTGTCCGGCGGCGGCAAGAACCCGACGCCGAATTTTCATTTCCCGTATATGAATGAGAATATGTATCCGTATGGCATCGGTACACATCGGCATCAGCCGGAGATCGAGCAGAACGCCGCGGCGCTTGCCGGCCGGCCGGTGGGGTTGCTGTTCCAGCCGCACGTCGGGCCATTTGATCGGGGGATTCTGTCCAGTGTCTATTGCGACCCGGCGGGCGATGTAACAGCCGAGCAGGTGCAGACGCTGTTTAAGGAGTTCTATAAATATGAGCGGTTTGTGCAGGTCTTGAGCAAGCCGCCGGTGGTTAAAAATGTCGCCAAAACCAACTATTGCCATATTTTTGCGACGGTCGCCAAGGGCAAGGTGGTCGTCTTTTCGGTGATTGACAACCTCATCAAAGGCGCCTCCGGCCAGGCGATCCAGAATATGAACCTGTTGTTCAACCTGCCTGAATCGATGGGGTTGGAATAATAGAAAGGCCGCATTTTGTATTTTTTTGCCCTAATTTACTTGCAATATCGGTCTGTTTTATGTAAGTTTAGCGGGTATTCATCGGAACGGGGTTTTGCGTCCCGCAACGGCGTTTTTGCTGGCCGTGCCGATTTGTTATAACAGTTGTTATATCAAGAAGTTAGTGGGGTATAGTGTAACGGTAGCACGACTGACTCTGGATCAGTTAGTTGGGGTTCGAATCCCTGTACCCCAGTAGGGAATACAAGCTTTTAATAAGAGGATGCTTGCAAAAAAAGCCGCCGTTTTCAAACGGCGGCTTTGCTGTAGTGTTTTAACTGCGTTGTGTGATGCGTTGCTTGTGATATACAAAAGAGCATCCGCCGCCTCACCATTATCCTTTGGCCAAACGGCAGAGGATGTCAATCCCTTTTTGTATCTTGTCTTCCGTGGTGGTATAGCACATCCGGAAGTGGGTGTCCTTTTCGCTGAAGACATTGCCCGGGATGATCAGCAGATTGTTGGCGATTGCATCCTTGACAAAGTCGGTGGCCGTGGCGTACCGGTCGGGAACCTGGGCGAACATATAGAACGCACCACCCGGCTTATGCAGCGTGAATGTGTCTTTAAGACCGTTGTAGAGCATATCGCGTTTTTTGCGGTAGGCCTCGATGTACGGCGTCATATCAAACTCCAGCGCCGTCGGAATCGCCACCTGGAACGGTGTGGGCGCGCAGACGAACGTATATTGCTGGATCATCAGCATCGATTCCATCAGCGGCTTGAGCGTCTCCGAGCAGGTGGCATAGCCCATCCGCCAGCCGGTCATCCCGAAGCTTTTGCCAAAGCCCTTGAGCAGCAGCGTCTTGTCGTAGTACTTGCCGACGCACAGGTGCGGCTTTTCATAGCTGAACATCTCGTAAATCTCATCGCTGAGCAGGATGATGTCGTGCTTTTTGGCAATCGCGACGATGGCCTTGATCTCCTCTTCCGAATAGACCTCGCCGGTCGGGTTGGACGGCGAATTGAGAATGATCAGCTTGGTTTTGGGCGTAATGGCCGCGGCAATTTTTTCGACCGGCAGCTTGAAGTCCGGGTAGCTGTCCACAAAGACACAGGTGCCGCCCAGCATCCGCACCAGGTGCTTGTACATCACAAAGTACGGATCCGGCACGATGACTTCGTCGCCCTGATCGATCAGCGCCATAAAGGCCAGCAGCAGCCCGCCGCTGACGCCGTTGGTCAGCATCACCTGTGGGTTGGCCCAGCCGGTTTCGGCTGCGGCGCGCGGACGGATAATATCCAGCACGGCATTCTCGCCGGCGGTTTGCGAATAACGGTTCAGGCCTTTGCGGATCGCGTCGATGGCGGCCTCCTTGACCGGCGAAGGCACGTCAAATTCGGGCTGGCCGATGGAAAAATTGACGGGGTCTTTGAGCGTTGCGCCCAGCGCGAAAACCTTGCGGATGCCGCTGGCGTCAATACGTTTGGTGCGATCTGCTAAATAGTTCTTCATATTCATCTTTCTAAAAATTGAAACCACGGATTAGTGAAAAGCACTAAAATTTAAGCACTAAATCCTAAACAAATTCAAAAATACAAAAAATAGAAATGCTGGTTATTCAGCTTCCAGCTTCCAGCTACCAGCTACCAGCTACCAGCTTTTGCTGGTCGCTGGCGGCTGGGAGCTGGCTGCCTTTTCTTCATTCTGCATTCTTCATTTTTTTCGCGTTCAGCGCAACAGAAAGCCGCCCGCACGGAACGCTTCCCGCACGGCGCGGCCTGGAAAACTCTGTATGACGGCCTGCTGTTACGCCATCTTGCGGTGGGCGACCTTAGGCAGCCCCAGCACTTTTTCGCCCTCTGCCCAGCGTTCTTCAGACTTGAGGGTTTTGATGCGCTCTTCGCGCGACAGCACATTGCGATGACGCTTCAGTGCACTTTTTACTTTCAACGAACGATCGACTGACATTGTAACGCTCTCCTGAACAATATAAACTTATTGCATTAACTTACCATACGCATCTTGAAACGGCGCAGCGCCAAATTGGCGATCGCCTGTTTCCACGGGATACCGTTTACCGATAGCCCGAATTTTTTGCAGCATTGCATGGCCGTCCGAACCGATACGGTTGGGGTTTTCAAATCGACCTTGCGTTACCAAATAACTGCCGTTGCCTATCCGAATCACCTCGGTCGGCACGCCGTTTTTGGCAAAAAAATCCATCACCGGCTGCAATTCTGTATCCCGCGAGGCGATAATATACTGTATCACAATCGCGTTGTCTCCGGTACGCGGAGCCGGAACAGTTGCCGGCGGCGTTGCCGGTTTTACAGGCGCCGGCGGCGTTTGCCGCGGCGGCGCTGCCGGTGCAACAGGTGCCGGAACAGAAGCCGTCTGTATCGGCGGCTTTTTTTCTGCTGGACGCGCCGGAGAAACTTTAGCCGTCTGCGATGGTTGCACAGCCGGTTCGACCGGGCCGCCTATCAATAGGGCTTTTCCTATCCAAAAAACAACCAAAACAACCAATGCCACCGCAACCACCATTGCCATACCCCGCAGTATGGAGATGACTTTGGTCATCGGCAACTGCGAAAGATGCGGCAACGGCACCCTGAACTTGGGCAACGGGCCGAATTTCGGCACACGGGGTAGCTTGGCTGCTGGCATTTTAAGCTGAAAAGCCGGTTTTTGTGGCTTTTCAGCTGGTTTTTCAACCGCCGCGGATTTTGCGGCCAAGGCCGGCTTATTGGCCAGCGATTCACGGGCGATATCCAGCCGCATCACCGGCTCATTGGGGTTTTTATCGCGATCCGAACGCATTTGCCCGGTTTTCAGGCCTTGTGCAATCTTTGCCTGTCCCTGACGTATCGCATCGCGCAGCTCGGAAAAATTCGCATCCCGACCCATATTTTTACATTCCCTTCAGATAGTCCGAACCATAATGTCGGCCTTCACTGGATGCCCTTCGGCTCTGAAATTCATCCCTAAAGGATAGTAAGATACAAAAATTAGTTTCGTTTTTCAACCGGAATCTTAAAATAATTGTGTTTTTATTGCCGGTTTTTGAAGATAAATGCTTGACTTTGGCTCTTTGGGTCGTTATACAGTGGCCTTTTACTTAGTTTTTATGCTTTACGGTAAGCCCCCGGTCTGTTATACAAATAAGACTTTCAGGCGGGCTTTTTTGATTTTTATTGGACATCCAATCCAACAACCGGCACTATGGCGATTGCCGGACGATAGATTAAAACCGATATTTTGTGGAGTAAAAAGAGCTTATGCTTCCAGTAAAGAAAATCAGTCGCACCCGTACCCGTACCCGTCGGGCACACCATGCGCTCAAGCCGGTCAACTATGCGCTGTGCAAAAAATGCGGCGCCGCCAAGCTGCCGCACGCTGCCTGCGGACAGTGCGGCTATGTCAATGACAGCATCACGCTCAAACTTGCCGAGGAATCGGAAAGCTAAATATGCGTATCGCAATCGACGCTATGGGTGGCGATTTCGCCCCTGACGAGATCATCGCCGGGGCGTTGCAGGGCAGGGAAGTCCTCGATAAGGGCGATGAGATCGTGTTGGTCGGCGACGAGGCGGTCATTCGCCAGCGGCTGGCTGCGCTGAAGGCCGCGCCGGACACCTTCCATATTTTCCACGCCCCTGAGACCATTGGGATGGATGAATCGCCGATCGAGGCGGTGCGACGCAAGCCCAAAAGCTCTATTGCCGTGATGGCGCATGCCGCCTCGCATCGTCAGGTAGATGCGGTGCTGTCGGCCGGCAATACCGGTGCGTGTGTCGGCGCCTGCCAGATCGGAAGAGCG
>JBFZBE010000369.1:0-4742 GCA_041308685.1 Phycisphaerae bacterium | reverse complement strand
GCCAAGCAGTGTCCAGCCGTCGGTATCCTGCGGCAACGCGACTTCTTTACGCCGCCGAGCCGCAGCAATGAGCTGACGCCCCTGCGGGGTGAGCTGCAAACAACGTGCTTTGCCGCTGGACTGCGCGATCAGATTTTTTTCGCGCAGTGCGGCGATGTGTTCGAACACTGTGGGACGGCTTACGTTTAGCGCCTCGGCCAGTTCCCCAATCGTCGCCGAATAGCAGCGGCTGTTCAGAAAGGTCTCGATGCGATTCAGAACGTCGAACTGACGCGGTGTGATCGGTGCGATCTGGGCTTGCGGGGGCATTGTCGCAGGTCTCCTGTTTGCAAACAGAGGTTTGATGCAGGGGTTGGAGTTCATTGGAAGGCAGAACACAGGCGATCTCGGCCAGAATCTCCGGCTGAACGGTAACTCCCAGCAATTCGGCAATGGTTGTCAACACACGATTCAGCGGCGAACTGGATTGCGGCTCGGTCTGCCCGGACTGGCCGTGCCAACTTTGGGTAAAATCCCCGCCGGGACCGAACTGACATAACGGCATTTCGTTAATTCGCGGATTTTTTTGATCCATAATTCACCATCCATAGTTTGAAGTTTCAATCCAGAGATACATATCGGCATATCGACCCAAAAACCCTAACAAAAACCGAACGGCCACTGATTATTTCAATCTGGATGAATATAAATAATGGAAAAAGCGGCAATAACAGAATAAAAAAAAATTATAAAAATCCGCCCGTACTTCGCAGAAGGAGGAGGAAGTCGGTGTACTTCCCAGGGCTATCGAAGGTACGGGCGGCAGAAGGAACAAGAAAATCTTCTGATACTAATCCTTGTAATATTAGGTAAAAATACCGTACAGGTCAACAAAATATACCTAAATTTTGAAAGTTTTTTTCTTAATCAAATAATTGTTTTTATTTTTTATCTTGATTCTAATAAACTTTTTTTCTCATCTTTGCCAGAAGCACCAAAATGATTAACATTATCGGAATAAATTCACTTTACAGTGGATACATTGAACTTATTGCCGGGGCGGATTGTAGATAAGAGTAAGGCGGCTTGATCGGTTAATTTAAGATATATCGTATCTAATTACCAAAACAGCTTAACCACCTCTATGTAAGCGTCGATATAGAAACGGGTTGGTTTTTTGAGTGTTGCAAAAACCAACGTGTAGCTATATGATGTGTACTTTTGGAAAACCGGTTAAATGCTGTTATTACAGGTTATTGCGATGACAAAAAAGACACGGATTGGACTGTGGCTGGCGGTTCTTGGGCTCTGGGGATTGTCCGGCTGCTACAATGACCCGCTTGACCCCACACAAATTGGACGGTTTGAGCCGTCGCCGGCCATCAACGTCATTTTGGATACGCTGGGTGTAGCGGATGAGCCGACGCCGACTTACGAGGGAGCCGAGGACCCGCGGCCTGAGGATTTGCTCAGCGTGGAATCGGACTATGTGTTCGGCTCCGGCGATGTAGTGCGTATCAGCATTTTTGAGCTGTATCAGGAAGGGCAGGCCTACGTCAATGATTATGTGGTTACGGAAACCGGCCGCGTATCCATTCCCGATGTCGGGCTTGTCCGCGCACAGGGCTTGACCGAACCGCAACTGGAGCAGGAAATCAGCAATATCCTGTCGCCGACCATTCTGAAAAATCCGTCCGTTACCGTTACCCTGCTGCAATCGCAATCGCGTATTTTTTCGATCGTCGGCCAGGGCGTCGGTCAGTCGGCGCGTTTTCCGATTCCGCGTTATACACACCGGCTGACGGATGCGATCGCTCAGGCCGGAGGCGTCGCCCAGTTCAACGTCAGCTATATTTATGTATCCCGCGATGTCGCGGTCGAGGCGATGGCGGATATGACTCCCGCGACGTCTTCTGCGCCGCAATCCGCCCCCGCCCAACAGCCGCCGACCAAAACCGCCGAGGAAGAAATGCTGGAGATCATCACCCCCAGCGCCGCCAAACGCGCCAAAGGGCTGCTGATCACCTCCTCGGAAATGGCCAGACAGCGTGAGCTGGAATCGCTGGCAGCGCCGGAGGGGATGGATATGGGCGGAGTTGCCGAGGTTAACGAACCATCCGCCGAGGCGATGCTGCCGACCCAGCAGGGACCGACGCAGATCGAGTGGGTTTTTGAGGATGGGCAGTGGAAACCGCGTCCGGTCGGCGGTATTGAGCCGCCCCGGCAGCAGGCGGCCGCCCAGCCGCAGCGTCCGGAATCGTCCCCTGCGCAGGTGCAGCCCCAAGCCCCTGCCGGGTATGGATTCGGCGATGTCGGTCAGGCCGGACAGATGACCCGTGTTATCAAGATACCCGTCGATAAACTGCTGTCGGGCGATCCGAATTACAATATCGTGATCCTTCCGGGCGACCGCATCACCGTACCGGTGGACCTGATCGGCGAGTTTTGGGTGATGGGCAACGTCAACGCCCAAGGCGCAGTGCCGATCACCGGCCGGCCGTTAACGCTCAAACAGGCAATCGCCACTGCCGGCGGATTGAACGCGCTGGCCTGGCCGAAAAAGGTCGAAGTCGTCCGCCGGGTCGGGCGCAACCATGCCGGGCTGATGCAGGAAGAAACGGTGCTGGTCGATCTGCAAAAAATTGCGCGCGGCCAGCAGCCGGATTTCTTTATCAAGCCCAACGACCTGATCAACGTCGGCACGCACGGCACCAGCAACTGGCTGTTCCGGCTGCGCAATGCGTTCCGCGCCACCTACGGCTTCGGGTTTATTTATGACCGCAACTTCGCCGATCGGCACTTCGGGGACACCTTCTCCGATACATTCGGATTTTAAGATTATTTTCGACAAACGCTATGAACACACCCTCTTTACCTAAAACACAGACGCCGGCGGCCGCACCGGACGCCTTGCCCGGATGGGAGGCGCTGCCGCCGCATGTCTATGTGAAAGCGGCGGTCATTGCAGGACTGCTGTGGTGGTTTTTCGACATCACCATCCGCAAAACCGTCGGGCATTGGATGAGCGATCCGAGCTGGTCGCACGGCTTTTTGATCCCGCTGTTCAGTGTGTATTTTCTGCATCAAAATCGCCACAAGATCGTCGCTCTGACGCCGCGGCCGAGCTGGGTGTTCGGGCTGGGGTCGCTGCTGTTTTTTGTAGGGTTGTGTTTTCTCAACACCCTACAGCTCAAGTTTGCCTACGGCGAGGCGCTGATCTTTATCGCCGTGCTGGGGGCGACGGCGCTGTTTGTCGGCGGCTGGCGGCTGATTCAGCATACCTGGCTGCCGATCGCCTATTTGTTTTTCGCCGTTCCGCTGCCGCAGCGGCTGTATATGCAGATCACGATGCCGATGCGCAAAATGGCCGCCGCCGCGGCGACCGCCCTGCTGAATGTGCTGCCGGATACGGAGGCCGTCGTGCGGGGTGTGGTCATTGATGTCCTGTACAAAGGCAAACCGCTGGAGCCGAGCTTGGATGTGGCCGAGGCGTGCAGCGGGATGCGGCTGCTGATGGCATTTGTGGCGCTGGGGGTGGCGATGGCGTACCTGCATTACCGCCCGATCTGGCAGCGGCTGGTTCTTTTGGCCAGTACGATCCCGATCGCGATCCTGTGCAATGTGGTGCGTGTTACGGTTACGGCGCTGATCTATATCCTGTGGGACCCGCAGTACGCTCAGGGCATCTATCATGATCTGCTGGGGATGCTGATGCTGCCGCTGGCGTTTGGATTCTACGGCGGGCTGGCGTGGCTGATGAGCAACCTGATGGTTGAGGAAGCCGAACAAAAGGAAGATGTGATTATTGTTCGCCGCAGCAGCGCATCGGAGGAAGAAATATGAATGCGACGCTCCGTCCTTATTTTCAGCCGGCCTTTTTGGTGTGCGTGCTGCTGCTGGCGACGGCGGCGTCCACCCAATCACTGATCATTCGGTATGCGGGCTGGCATTTGACCAAACTGCCGCTGCCGCTGCAAAAGCCGCTGCAGGAAATGGAAGAACAACATCTTCTGCCGTATGTGGTACGGCATAAATCACGCATTGACAACCCTGACATCGTGGAAACGCTCGGCACGGAGGATTATCTGCAATGGGTGATCGAAGACCCTGCAGCCGACCCGCACAGTCCGACGCGCTTTTGTTCGATCTTTGTAACGTACTATACCGGCAACCCCGATATGGTTCCGCATGTGCCGGACGAGTGCTATGTCGGCGGCGGCAATGAGCGCAAGGCCGGTTATGTCGATACCGCCCTGCTGCACCGCAACAACGGAAAGCCGGAAGAAAAGATCGCCTATCAGAACGTTCTTTTCGGTACCTCAGCCGACAGCGCCGCGGCGACGGATGTGTCGTTCTATGTGGCCTATTTGTTCCGCGCCAACGGCCAATACAGCGGCAGCCGCACCGAGACGCGGGCGATTTTGGGCAGCAATTTCACAAGCAAATACTCCTATTTTTCAAAAGTTGAATGGCAATTTTACGGCACCGACGCCTTTGGGCGGGTTTTCCCGAACCGCCAGCAGGTCGTCGCCGCATCCGAACCGCTATTGAATATCCTGCTGCCTGTGCTGGAGCAAAGCCACTGGCCGGACTGGGACGCAGCCAACCGGCAGGATAAGGCCGCAAAATAAAACGAACTCATTTTCATTCGGAATTACGGAGACGTATAGCAGATGGCAAAAAAACTCAATAAAAAAGTAGCCGTTATCGGGATTATCCTCCTGGCTGTCATTGTTCTGGGCGTCGGCATCGTGGGCATAAAG
>JBFZBE010000368.1:0-3073 GCA_041308685.1 Phycisphaerae bacterium | reverse complement strand
CCCGTCAACGATTTGTCGCGCGGATGCAGCGTGCTGGATATCGTTGCCGCCGTGGCGATTACCGCCATTCAGGCAAACGCTTAGGCAGTTATCAGTTAACAGTTAATGGCGGGCAGGTGTGGGAGAATCGGTTGTCAGCCAATTTGCAGTACTGGAGCATCAGACGCCCGATGGAATGCATTGGGACGTGATGGTGCAGTGCGGCGATGTGCTTTGGACGTGGCGGGCGGCGTGCGTTCCAACCGCATCGGCCGCCTCTTTGCCGCTGGAAAAAATCGCCGATCATCCCCTGCGGTTTCTGACCTACGAAGGCCCTGTTCAAAACCACACCGGTCAAGTACGCCGCATTGATGCGGGCGCATGTTTACTGAAAAAGAAAAGCAATTCGCTGTGTATCGATTTTCAGGGGCAACTCCTGCGCGGGGCGTTTGTGCTGGAAAACATCGGTGCATCCGGCTGGGTACTCCGCCGCTGAGTAATGCCGCGGCTATCTGCGCAATTCCGGCACATCCGGCTCGATGTGGATAACCACATTGACCGGACGGGAAATTTGCTCAATCAGGGCGGTTTCCAGTGTTTCGGCGATTTCGTGAGCATCCGTGATCTTCAATTGCGGATCAACCAGAATATGCAGATCCAAAAACACCTCACGCCCCACGGTTCGCGTGCGCAGCCGATGCCACTGCCGCACGCCCGAATGCCCGTTGATGATCGTCTGTATCTGCGCCAGCGTATCCGCATCGACCGCCCCTTCGGAAAACTCTACTAGGCAATCGGAAATAATCTTTGCTCCGACCAAAATAATCATCACCCCTACCGCAATCGCCCCAAGCTGATCCCCGTGGGGATAGCCCAGCTTGACGGCGACGGCGCCGATGATGACCGCTACCGAGCTGAAAGCGTCACTGCGATGGTGCCAGGCGTTGGCGTATGTCGCGGTGCTGTGCGTGCGTTTGGCAACAGTCCGCGTCATCTGATAAAGCACTTCTTTAAACACCACCGAAAGCGCCGCAATCCAAATCACCCACGAGCTGATCTGCACGGCTTGAAGGGTTTGCCGGTGCATGGCTGCAATGGCCGATGCGCCCTGATAGACCAGATAAAAGCCCACCGCCACCAACGACAAGGCGACAAAAACGCCGGCAAAAGTCTCCAGACGACCGTGTCCGAATTGGTGTTTTTCATCCGGCTTCTTGGTTCCCATCCACACGCCGATCAGCAGCGCCAAGTCCGTCGCAAAGTCAGAAAGCGAGTGCACGCCGTCGGCAATCAAAGCAATAGAGCCCACCAGAAAACCCGCAGCGACCTTGGTCGCTGTCAGTACGATGTTGATCCCCACCCCGATCAGCGTAACGCGGCGAATTTGAGCGTTTGCCGCCTCTTTGGCCAGGGCTTTTGTCATCCGGCAATCTCTTTGCAGATGCGTTCCAGCAACTGGCCGTAGCGTTCTGAAACGGCGGCGTCTTTGGTTTCCATAATGACCCGCATAATCGGCTCGGTGTTGCTGGTGCGGATATGGATCCAGCCGTCGGCCAGATCGAACCGGCAGCCGTCGGAGGTGTCCATGCGGGCGTCGGGAAAGACCGCTTTGGCTTTTTCAATGATCGCTTTGGCCTGCGCGGCGTCGGCGGGATACTTGGATTTGTGCATCGTATAGCCGCCGACCGCATCGGCCAACTGCCCGACGGACTTTCCGGTCTCGGCCATCAATTGCAGCACATACGCCATCGCCACCAAGCTGTCGCGGATGGGGCCTACCCGCAGATCGATCACGCCGCCGTTGCCTTCGCCGCCGATGATGCAGCCGTTGTTGACCATCGCCTCGGCGACGTTGGCCTCGCCGACAGGCGTGCGAATCACCATTCCGCCCGCGGCGGCGGCGATATCGTCGATCATCCGGGAGGTCGAAAGATTGGCCGCGGCCTTGCCGGTCTGTTTGCCAAAGACAAATTTGGCCGCCAGCGCCAGCGTGAACTCTTCGCCGATGTAGCGGCCGTTCTCATCGACGATCGCCAATCGGTCGGCGTCCGGGTCCTGTGCAAAGCCGATGTGCGCTTTGTGCTTTTTGACCTGATCGCACAAGTCCGTCAGGTTCTCGGCGGTCGGTTCGGGCGTATGGGCGAAAATCCCCGTCGGCTCGATATTCATCGGCACGACCTCGCAGCCGAGCTTTTCCAGCAGAAACCGCCCGGCCACGCCGCCGGCGCCGTTGACGCTGTCCAGCACCACTTTGTACCGCTTGCCCGCAATGAGCGTCGGGTTGACCAGCGCCATCACTTTTTCGGTATGCACGCGGGGCGTCTGGCCGTTGCAGGAGATCGCACCGCAGCGCAGCGCATCGACCAGGTTGAATTGCCGCTGGCGGTAGCGGCGGATGATCTGTTCGGCCATCGGTTTGGGCGGGGCGATGCCGTTGTCCAGCAGCAGCTTGATGCCGTTGTAGGCGACGGGGTTGTGGCTGGCGGTGATAATCACGCCGCCGTCGCAGTGCAGATGCCGCAGCATGATCCCCACGCCCGGCGTCGAACAGATGCCCAGATCGATGATCGATACGCCGCCGCCGGCCAGACCCGCCGCGACCGCAGAGAAGACCATCTGTCCCGATGGCCGCGAATCGCGCCCGATGGCGACCGTCAACTTCTTGCCGGGCTTTTGCTCCTGCAAAAAGGCCGCAAACGCACACCCATACGCAGCGGCATTCTCCGGCGATAAGTTCTCGCCGATGATCCCCCGCATTCCGCTGATGCTGATAATCAATTCTTGTGCCATAATTAGTTCTTAGTTCGTAGTTCTTAGTTCTTAGTTTGGTGTTCGTAGTTTGCGGGGCTTTGGGCCTATCGCGATCAAAGCGTCTTGAAGCGTTCCATCGCCTCTTTGACTTTGTCCGGCTGATTGAATGCGCTGAGGCGGAAGTACCCCTCGCCCGCTGCGCCAAAGCCCGCGCCCGGCGTGCCGACGACGTTGGCCTTGGTCAGCAGTTTATCAAAGAACTCCCACGAGCCGATGCCGTTGGGCGTTTTGAGCCACACATACGGCGCGTGCACGCCGCCATAGACCGCATACCCCAGCGCCG
>JBFZBE010000367.1:0-4435 GCA_041308685.1 Phycisphaerae bacterium | reverse complement strand
GCCAGCATCTGGATGTTACCGACTTCGGCGCCGGCGAAGGCGCCATCTACAACTGGCAGGATGTGCGGAAAGATTCCAAAATGTTTCGCTCGCTGGCCGCTGTGGAAACCGACGACGCGGTCGAAATCACTTTCAAAACCAGCCGTCTGTGGGCGGATTTTGACGGCAAATTGATCGCCTACAAAAAATATCCCGGCCTGCTGCACTGGACGGTTACGGCACACACCAAGACAGAAAAGGCTTTCAGCGGATCGTCGGAACCGGACTGCTATTTTATGGTCAACAACGCCGCCACCGAATGGGATCAGCGGGTTACACACCCCGTCGCCCGCTATATGGTGCAGCGCGGGCCGGAGTCGGGCATCGTCTATTTCCGCGATGTTCCGATGAACAGCTTTGTGTTTTATTTTGAAGACCTGTCCGCGATGAACGATCTGTACAAGCTGACCCGCTGCGAAAATCCATACGATTATCCCGTTCCCGGCAATGGCGGCGCGGTCAAGATGGGACAGGCCGAGGCCGATTTCCAGATGGCCAGCCCCGACGGCAATAACGTCCAGCCGCCCAAACCGTGGACGGAAAAAATCGAATACTTCGACCGCTTCGGCTATTACCGCCCCGCCTCGGTGCGCATCCCCGCCGGCCAAACGATCGTCCTGTCCGATACCTACCTGTATCTAAAGCCGGCCGAAGCAACAGACAACCCGACCGTGTGCCGCAACTTTGTCCAGATGCTCTCGCATATCTATCAATTCATCTACAAGCCCCCGCTGGTCAAAACCGACTGGGCGGGCAAGGTCGCTCCGCAAATGATCAAGGACATCCTGCGGCCGGAAAATCTGTCCATCGACAAAGACGGCGTGATTGTCCCGCGCGCCTATGTGGGCTACGAACATGCCGACCAGCAGCTCTGGACGGTCGCCCAACTGCTGCATCCGCTGGAACTCTATGTCAAACAGTTTCCGCAGGATACCGAGGCCAAACGACTGCGCGACGGCCTCAACAACGCCCTGCCGATCTTTTACGATAAAGAGTACGGCGGCTTTAACAACGGCCCGGCTCCGCTGCCGACCGACATCTTCTTTACCATCGTTTATATTGTCAACCCCGGAATCACGGTTTCCGATTTAGCACTGCTGGGAAACGACAATGCCAAGATGCTGATCACCGGCTTTCGCGACAAACTGATTGAGATGGGCAAAAAATGCGATTATGTCTTTGCCGATGTCTGGCTCAAGGACTTTTCCAAACAAAAAACCTATTATCAAATGGATGGTACGGGGTCTTATGCCTATATGCTGATGGCCATCTATGAACTCAGCGGTAAGCAGGATGCCGAATGCCTCGAGGCCGCCAAGGCCGCCGTCGAAAAGATCGCCGACCGATGCCTGGATTACGGCTGGGAAGCCAACCAGTCCGCCGCCAGCATCATTGCCTGTGAAAAAGTCTATCAGGCCACGCAGAATCCGCGTTATCGCGACATCCTGCAGATCGCGCTGGCCAATACACTCCGCCGCGCCTGGCTGTGGGAGTGCGATTACGGCGTCGGCGAAAAAACGACCACTTTCTGGGCGATGTCCGGCTGTCCGGCAGCGCCCTGCTCGGCTGAGTATGAATCGCATCGTACACGGCTGCACTTCCGCCAATATATGGATATGGCCGACAACCTGACGCCGGAACTCAAAGCCATGCTGACCGACGCCTGGAAGATCGGGATGACCCAGTCCCGCGCGGCTATTCCGCCGCTGATGGACAAGGCCGACGCCGACAAATACATCGCTGAAAACGGCAAACGCCAGACCAACTGCGGCGTCATCGACCGCACGCAGATGATTCCGCTGGAGGACGTCCGCTGCGGCTGGGGCACCGATGTGGAATGGTGGCAGAACAACGCCAAGCTCGGCGTGGTCGGTCAGGAAATCTACGGCGCCGGCGGCCCGATCTGGTATGCCCTGTGGCAGAAAGAACTCTAACCATCGAAAGACACAAAACCAATGACTGACAAAAAAAATCCATCCGATTTTTTCGGCAGCGGCATCTTTGACTGGCAGCTGATTTCCCGCGACCTGCAGGCAACCTGGAAAGAGCGATCCTACAATGAGCAGCGGTGGTGGGGCGATTTTCCGCGCGACAGCCGCGTGCCCGATGACCTGTTTGCCGCGTATCCCTGGGCCATCGGGCCGTTCACCAAGCACCCCGGCAACCCGATTCTGGCCCCCACGCCCGGCCAATGGGATCAGGGACATTCGGCCGGCGGCGTCCATAACGGCTCGATCCTGCGGCACAACGGCAAATTCCACTATATCTATCGCGGCGAGCGGCCGATTGACGTGCCGACAAAAAGCGAAATGAACTATATTTGCGACGTCGGTCTGGCCGTCAGCGACGACGGCGTGCATTTCGTCAAAGACAACACTTGTAGCCCATTCTTCCGCATCGGCGATGACCGTCGATACAGCTACGAAGACCCCTGCGTGGTTCGGCATAACGATACCTTCTATCTATTCTGCAATCAGTGGCTTTGGGATGAAATGCTCAATCCCAAAGTCTGCGGCGTATTTCTGGCGACCTCCAAAGACCTTCGCACATGGCACAAGCACGGCATCGTCTTTTCGGACGCCAAACGCATCCACCGCAACCCGGTCATCCTGCAAAACGGCGACAAT
The DNA here is from genome assembly GCA_041308685.1 of Phycisphaerae bacterium. GTDB lineage: Bacteria > Planctomycetota > Phycisphaerae > Sedimentisphaerales > Anaerohalosphaeraceae > T3Sed10-213. The sequence goes on along the minus strand of JBFZBE010000367.1, from coordinate 1,769 downwards.
GAAGCGGTGCGGCTGAATGGACGATTCGTGATGTACATCAACGACGGCCTGATGGCCTACTCCGACGATATGCTGCACTGGCAGTCACGCGAAATCCCCCATCGCTGGCCGGGCGGCGAGGGCTGCTTTGCCATAACCGGACACAACCCCAAACGTCCCGATGATCTGGTGCTTTTCACCGGCGGCCATCACACCGGCCATTTTTACGCCATCGGCGAAGTCCTCTTTTCCATCGCCGATCCGGAAAAACCGCTGGACTATCTGCCCCGCCCTGTCCTGGCGGCGGAGAAAAAATACCCCTACGAAGACGGCTTCAGCGCCGATGGCCAGGGACATTTTATCTCCTGCTGGGCGGATACAATTTTCTTTACCGGAATGACACGGTATAATAACCAGTGGCGGGTCTATTACGGCGGCAGCGAGTACTATACCTGCCTTGCCGTCGCCCCGGCAAAATAACCAATAACAGAGAAAGACAGAAAAATGACAACCTCACGAGAACGTGTTTTAAACACATTAGACTTCAAACCCGTTGACCGCGTACCGCGTGACTTGGGGGCGATGGCCTCCAGCAGCATCAGCGGCTTTGCCTATCCCAAACTGGTCAAAGCCCTCGGCCTGCCGCCGCGATTGCCCCGTATGTACGATACCCACCAGATGCTCGCCATGCCAGATATGGATGTGCTTGACGCTCTGGGTTGCGATGTGGTCACCATTTTTTACGGCGTAACCAACGCCTTTGAAGAACCCGAAAAATGGCAGCCGTATGATTTCAACGGACGTCTGCCGGCGCAGGTGCACAACCCCAAACAATTTCAGAATCTGCCCGACGGCTCGGTCGTTCAGCCGGAGTTCAGCATCACCATGCAGCCGACGTCGTATGTCTTTAACGCCGAACACAGCGGCATGCCGCTGGACTTTGCCGCCGACATCCCGCTGATGGACCTCAAAAAACTCCGCAGCGATCTGGAAAGCAAGCCCCTGACCGACCAGGAAATCAAAGACACCATCACCCTGTGCCGCCGCGTGCGGGAATCGACCGACAAGGCCGTCTTCTTCAACGGCCCCTTTATCCCGCCCATCGCCATCAGCGCTCACGGCGGGCTGGGTGTCTTTCCGATGCTGTGCCTGCTGAATCCCGACTATGTAACCGAGTTGCACGACATCCACACCGAAAACACAATGCGCAATGTCCGCGCCCTGCTGCCGGAAATCCGCGACTATATCGACATCGCCATCACCGGCGGCGACGACTGGGGCACCCAAAACTCCCTGATCGCCTCACCGGATACCTTCCGCACCCTGTTTAAGCCCTATCACCAGAAAAACAACGGCCTGTTCCATCAGATCGCCCCGAATGTCAAAACCTTTATTCATTCCTGCGGCGCGATTTATCCGCTTCTGGAAGATATCATCGAAAGCGGTTTTGACATCATCAACCCGGTACAGTGGCCCGCCGGCGGCCATTCCTTCAAAGAATGGAACAACAACGTGCGCAACCGGGCCTCTCTCTGGGGCGGCGGTGTCGATACCCAGCACACCCTGCCGCTGGGAACTGTCGAGCAGGTCATCAACGAGGTTCGACAGATCGTGCAGTGCCTTTCTCAGGACGGCGGTTATGTCTTCAACGCCATCCACAACCTGCTGGCCGAAACCGACCCACACAAAATAATCGCAATGTACAAAACCGCCGCAGGAGAATAGACAGCTCTTGTCGCCTCGGTGATGGAAAAACCTGCATAGCGACCGATATAATGCGTATGACTTTT
>JBFZBE010000366.1:0-3372 GCA_041308685.1 Phycisphaerae bacterium | reverse complement strand
TTTCAAATCTGCCGTGGCCGATACGGTGCTGGCTCAAAAATCCGCCCAGCAGCAGGAAAAGGCCGCGATGCTGGAACAAAAACGGCAGGATACCTACGAATTGGCGCAGGCCGAAAAGCAGCAGAAAGAGCAGGATGCGATGTCACGCGCCTCGTTCGAGTCCAGCAAACGCCAGCGCGCCTATGAAGACCGCCAAAACCGCATGCTGCACCGCCAGACCGTCCTGGACAGCCGGCTGGTCAATTCCGGAACCGGTGTTTATTGACGCATCGACAGACAGACGCCGCTGTGTGGATCGCACGGCGTCTGCCTGCGGCATTCAAAAGAAAGGTGGAAATATGCTCAGGCAAATAACGTTCGCCGCGTTTGCAGTGATCGCTTTGTCCGGCTGCTCGACGTATTGGTATCAGGAAGGCAAGACCTTCGAGGAGTGCAGGCAGGCCCGTGACGCATGTTTTGCGGAACTTCAAAAACGCACCGATTTCAGTTATCCCACGGTGGAATACGAAATCAAGTTTATGAACGAGTGTATGGCGTCCAAAGGGTACCGTGAAGTCAAAAACAAGGAGTTGCCGCTGGATGCCAGACGGCAGGAGCCGGAATCGACGCTGCATTGGCGCATACGCGGCCTTGCCGGTTCGGTAAAATAGTCGTACAGTGATTGCTTTCACCGCAGCCGAAAAGTCTATCCCAAACATGCCTTGGAAAAAGGTGCCGCGATGTGGAAAAAAATGTCAACACCGCTCATTCTTGTTGTGATGCTGTGTCTATCCCTGCTGGCCGGATGCGGCAGTCCCTATAAGTCCAGCACCCTTCTGCCGCGCGATTTATTTCAGGCCAAAAGCAGAAATGCCGTCAACTCCTCGTCCCTGAGCTGGCAGGCGCAGCAGACCCTGCGGCTGATGTTTTTGGAACGGGATTACCACAGCGACCCTTCGGCGGTTATCGCACAGCTGGTTGACAGCGTTCAAAAGGAGCCGACCCCCGAACTGCGGATGACGCTGGCGGAACTGTCCATCCTGCACGCACAAAAACGGCGCCCGTCAGAACCGCAAAAAGTCGCCATTTACTACATGATCGCCGCCCAGCAGGCCTACGAGTACCTGCTTTCGGACGCGCGCACGCTGTATTCCAGCCCGCTGACGCCGTCGTTTCGTTTTATGGCCGACATTTACAACTTGGCGCTGGCCGAGCTGATCATGCTGCGGGCAGGCCGCCCCGACCGATGGGACCCGCAAGAGGTGGATTTCCACGGCGTGCGCTACCAGTATCAGGTCGTCCGTCAGGGGCCTGGGGCATGGGACCCGACGTGGTTCGATTATCTGTACAACGCCTACGAGATCCGCGTCAGCGGTTTTGCCAACGAATACATCACGCGCGGCCTGGGCGCTCCGCTGGTGGGCATTGTCGAAAAGCCCCGGCAGAACCCCCACTTCGGACGCTTCTTCCCGCTGAACCACGCCTGTTATCCGGTCACGGCGGTGCTGCTGTTCGATCCCGTTACCGGCACAGACCCGCCGACGCGCGATATTCGACTGGTCTTTTACGACGCGCTTCAAAAAGAATCGATCCAAATACAAAATCATACCATTCCTCTGGAGGCCGACTTTACCACTCCGCTGGGCCTGCAATTGCGTAAGACAAACCCCTTCCGCGTCGGCATCGGCCATCTGCTCAAAAGCGATGTGGAGCTGAAAAACGCCGGCATTTATCTGCTGGAGCCGTACAATCCCGACAAGATACCCGTTGTGATGGTGCATGGCCTGATGTCCTCGCCGGCCACCTGGGCGGGAATGTTCAATGATCTGCGCGGCGACCCTGTATTGCGCAAACGCTATCAATTCTGGTTTTTTATGTACCCGACCGGCCTGCCGATCGGCTACTCGACGCATCTGCTGCGCCAGCAGCTCAATGCAGTGCGGGCGTATCTTGACCCCAACGCCGAAAACCCCAATTTCAATCGGATGGTGCTGATCGGCCACAGTATGGGCGGCCTGCTGTCGCGGGGCATGGTGCAAAGCCCCGGCTCGGCGTTTTGGGATATGTATTTTGACAAGCCGATCGAACAGGTCGATCTGGAGCCGGACAAAAAAGAACTGCTCCGAGAGTTGATGTTTTTTGAGCCGCTGCCCTATGTCAAACGGGTCATTTTTATCGCCACACCGCACCGCGGCAGTCCGATGGCCGATGCCTGGTACACCAAAATCCTGTCAGGAATGGTCGGCCTGCCTTCATTTGTGTCCGATACGTTTTCGGATCTGGCCGGCAGCAGCGCCGTCAAGCAAACCGCGATATCCAACGTGACCAAAAAGTCGCCGACCTCCCTGACGCTGCTGTCGCCGTCCTCGAACTATATCAAAATGACCAACTTGGTTCCGCTGCGCAGCGACATCCCCTGCCACTCCATCATCGGTACACGCATCCGTACCGCCAAAGGGGAAGGCACGTCCGACGGTATTGTGCCGTATGCAAGCTCACATCTGGATGTTGCGCAGTCTGAGGTGCTCGTACCTTCAAACCACGGCGCCCACGAGCATCCGCTGGCGATCGCCGAGGTCAAACGCATCCTCTTTGAACATCTGAAAGCCGAACAATGAAACGGACGTTACGGGTCTTTCTGATCGGCGTGTTCTGTTTAACGGCGGTCGTTATGACGGCTTGGGCGGCGGCGGCCATCTATTACTCCAATCTGCCCTGGCCATGGCTGTGCACCGCGGCGGCCGTTCTTTTTCCGGCGTTCAGCATCGCCGTGCTGTGGCGCATCCGTCCGTTCGGCAGGGCGGTATGGGTCTTTCTGGCCGCGTTTGCGGGCGTACTGGTCTGGTGGCTTTTGATCCCCGCGTCCAACACCCGCAACTGGCAGCCCGATCTGGCCGTACTGCCTTCGGCGACGCTGGACGGCGACCTGCTGACAGTCCGCAACATCCGCAACTGCGATTACCATTCCAAGACCGACTTTACCGTGTCGCACTACGACAAGACTTTTGACCTGTCCAAACTGCAAGGGGCGGATTTATTCATCATCTACTGGGGATCGCCCCTGATCGCCCATACGATCATGAGTTTCTGTTTTGAAGACGACCAGTATCTGGCGATCTCGATTGAAACCCGCAAAGAGATCGGTGAGGATTACTCGGCCGTCAAGGGATTTTTCAAACAGTTCGAACTGACGTATGTGGTCGCCGACGAACGGGATGTGATACGGCTGCGCACCAATTACCGCAACGAAACCGTGTATCTGTATCGGCTCAGGGCAAACCCCAAGATCGTCCGCAGCGTGCTGCTGGATTACCTTGCCACTGTAAACCGGCTCAACGAGCGGCCGCAGTGGTACAACGCCCTGACCCAAAACTGCACCACCGCTATCCGCGG
>JBFZBE010000365.1:0-3283 GCA_041308685.1 Phycisphaerae bacterium | reverse complement strand
GTGATGTATTGCGTAATATAGGCCGACAGCACCGCATCGCTCATCCGGTAGTTTTCACCCTCGCCAAACAAGGCCTGCTTCTCAAGATAAAAGCAATACTCACAATTGAGGTTGCACGCCGGCCCAAACGGCTTGGCCACCACGTGAATCCCCTGCGCATTGATCGCTTTATCCCTAATCACAGGTATTTGTTCTATTGTCATGGTTATTACTTTATTCCCACTCTTTACAACTGGCAGGAAATAGCAACGTGCCATTTCCTGCCCGGCATCTCAATCGCATTAATTTGACATTGCTTTCTTATACTCAACTTCAGCATTGGCCTTGACGGCCTCTGCTTTGTCCGCCGTCTTCATTTCCTTAACCTCAACCGTAACCTTCGGAATCCTGCCGGTAAACCGTGACTTGGCTTCGCTTCCGATCGTTTCGACCACCGGCGTTGCCAGATCAATACCGACATCGGCGGTCTCATCGGCAGAGAAGATCATAGCTTGAGTCTGCTCGATCCGTCCTTCGGCAACTTTTTGATCGTTGACAAAAAGTGTGCCCTTCCCGCCCTTGCCCAGTCCGCCGCCGTCATAGGCAAATTCAAAGCGGATCATGGCCTTGCCGGGTTTGAGCTTCTCCGTCGCGGCACGATCATTGCTCAGGGCGGCCGCTTCGGCGGCTGGTCGCTGTATGTCAAGGACGGTGTACCGGCCTACGACTACAACTTCCTGGCGCTGAAGCGATTTACCGTGGCGGCTAACGATAAGCTCAAACCCGGCAAGGCCACGATCCGTTTCGAATTCGCCTATGACGGCGGCGGACTGGGCAAGGGTGGGATGGGCACACTTTTTGTCAACGATCAAAAAGTTGCCGAAGGACGGATCGAACAGACTCAAGCCATGATCTTCTCCGCCGATGAGACTGCCGATGTCGGTATCGATCTGGCCACACCGGTTGTAGAGGCGATCGGATGCGAAGCCAAGTCACGGTTTACCGGCAGGATTCCGAAGGTTACCGTTGAGGTTAAGTAATCGATATTAAAACCTGTGGGCCGCTCCACAAGGAGCGGCTTGCAGACACGAAAGTGATAAAACTATGAAAACGAATATCTTCACTATAAGATGGCTTATGATTCTTTTGGCCGCAGTCCTATGCGTACAGGCCGGGGCCAAATCCCCGAAATATAAAATGACCACAGATATCCCGCCCGGCATCGCCGCGCCGGATAAGGTGGAAACCCGGCTCGGGACGCTGAAATTTTTTGACGGCTTTCCGGATGAGGTAAGCGTTGAAAAACTTTATGACAATCTGGACTTTCAGCGTGCCGTGCAGGCGTATCTATTAGCGATACCAGCCGTCAGTCAGGCTGCAAATCGCAACGAGATTCTCAAATTAGGCCCGGCCAACACGACCGTCCCGATTTTTGAGAATCGGATGGACTCGAAATCAATTTTTTTGACTCCGAATACGCAAACATCCTATAGCTGGATGTGGCTTGATTTACGCGGCGGTCCGTTGGTGCTCGAAGCCCCGCCGAAGGTGCTTGGAGCCCTCAACGATATGTGGTATCGATGGGTCGTTGATATCGGGTTCACGGGGCCTGACAAGGGACAAGGCGGCAAGTTTCTGATCCTGCCTCCGGGATATGAAGGCGATATTCCTGAAGGTTATTTTGTTGTGAAGTCGCCGACGTTCAGTCTCTGGGCTCCGTGGCGCAGTTTTGTCGAAAACGGGGACCCGAAACCGGGCGTGGACTTGGTCAAAAATCATACGCGGGTTTATCTCCTGTCTGAAGCGGAAAACCCTCCGAAGATGAATTTTGTGAATGTCTCCGGCAAAGATTTCTGCACGGTTGCGCCGGCGGATTATGCCTTCTGGGAACTGCTCAACCAAGTCGTGCAGGAAGAGCCAAGTGAGTCGTTAGATCCCATTCGACTGGGCTTCTACGCATCCATCGGAATCGAAAAGGGCAAGGCCTTTGCCCCGGATTCAAGGATGAAGAAGATTCTGACCGAGGCGGCGGCGGTGGGCGATGCCACGGCACGTGCCATTGCTTTCAGAATGCGACAGAAAGAGGCATACTATTATGCAGACAGTAAATGGCAATTGCCGTTTGTCGGCGGCTACAGGTTCCAGACACAGCCCGATGTTCTCAATCTGGACGCCTACATCTACTCCTATTTTATGGCCACCGGCGTGACGCCGGCCATGGAGGAGAAGATGGTCGGCCAAGGCTCGCAATACGCCTGGACAGGCAGGGACGCCAACGACGCTCCGCTCGACGGGGGCAAGATGTATAAACTGCATTTACCTCCCGACATTCCGGTCAAAAACTTCTGGTCGGTGATTATCTACGACAACCAGGCGCGCTCTATGGTGCAGACGGATCAGCAGTTCCCGAGCGTCAGCAGTCAGCAGAAGGACCTTGTGATCAATGCGGATAGATCCGTGGATATTTACTTTGGTCCGAAAGAACCGACTCACACGGCCAACTGGATTCAGACGGTGCCGGGCAAGGGATGGAATACGATTCTGCGCCTTTACGGCCCAACCGAAACCTGGTTTGATAAGACGTGGCGGCCTGGCGAGATTGAAGCGATAAAGGAAAGCAGTTGGTAGGTTTCTGGATCAGAGTTCCGTAATTGAAATGGCGCAAAAAAAAACCAAAATAAATGTAGTGCAGGATTCCCAGGGCTTACACGTGGTGGCCAAGCCGATTGGCCCGGCGTGCAATCTCAACTGTGATTATTGTTTTTACCTTGAGAAGCAGGCCTTGTTCGGCAGCGGTGAAAACTACCGGATGAGCGATGCGGTGCTGTCGGCCTATATTACGCAATACATCACCTCCCAGCCCACGCCGGAAGTAGAGTTTGTCTGGCAGGGAGGCGAGCCGATGCTGCTGGGGATGGACTTTTTCAAACGGGTTATTGAATTGCAAAAGCCCTTTGTCGGCCAAAAGAAAATCACCAATTCCCTGCAAACCAATGGGACACTGTTGACGGATCAGTGGTGTGCGTTTCTCAAACAGCACAATGTCCTGGTCGGCATCAGCATTGACGGCCCCCGGGACATTCATGACCGCTACCGCCGAGATCGCAGCGGCCACGGCAGCTTTGAAAAATCTTATGCGGGATTGAAGCTGCTTCAAAAACATGGGGTCGAAACCAACGTGATGGCCTGTGTCGCCAGAGAGACCGCCATGCGGCCGCTGGAGGTCTATCACTTTTTCAAAAACGAAGGGGTCGAGTTTGTCCAGTTTTCCCCCATCATTGAGCGTTTGCCGGATGACGATTCC
>JBFZBE010000364.1:0-3520 GCA_041308685.1 Phycisphaerae bacterium | reverse complement strand
ACGGCGACACCTTCGCCCTCCCGCCGGCAGCAGTGCATCTGGCCGAAAGTCAGGCCTGCCGCAATCAGGCGTTTTTGTACGGCAGCCGCGTTCTCGGCCTGCAATTCCATCTGGAATACACGCGAGAAAGCATCGAGGCAATGCTCAGTCACTGCGCAGACGAATTGACAGATGGAAACTATATCCAGTCCGCAGACTTGATACGCAAAGGAACAAGCCATCTGACAAAGACCAAAGAATTACTCTGGAAATGGATGGATATGCTGATAAAAAAACAGGCCTGACGCATCGCTGACACGTCAGGCCTGAAATGGTTGGTGTTATTTTGCCGGACAAGCTTTGGTATCTTTCTTGTCGCATTCGGCTTTCTTTTCGTCGCAACTCTGTTTTTCCTTGCAGGCCTCTTTCTTCTGGCCTTCGCACTGTTTTTCTTTCACGCCGCAACCTTTTTTCTCACCGGCGCCGCAACTGTCTTTGCCGCCGGCCGCCCACGTCGTCGAAGCCAAAGCAACGGCCAAACAAACAACGACTAATTTCCGAATCAGTGATACCTTCATAGTGCAACTCCTAAATAAAAAATTTTGTTTTTTTATACGATGCCGCTACTACGCTTGATCTAAGTATAAAGTTTACAAAAAATTCAGAAAATTTCAAAACAGGATTCTTTTTTAATGTTTTTGGGGGTTGTTTTTCGATATTGAAGTAACCGCCACAGTGGTTGCGGATGAATTGAATTTTATTGAAATTTGGATATAAATGAAAAAGAGAATCCTGAATTCTTTATTTACAGTGGTTGCCGCTACTGTGGTCATCACAGCCGGCGGCTGCCGTGCGCCGGAATATCCCATCAAGCCAACACAACTTTTCAACGTTGAAAACCTCGGATATTCGGTCGAAAACCGCCCTATCGAGCTTTATAAGGCCGGAAACGGCAGCAAAACAATGCTGATTATGGCAGGAATCCACGGCAACGAGCAGGCCGGTATCCCCCTGACCTATCGGCTGATGGAACGTATCAAAAGCCAACCGCGGTTTCTGGACGGATGGACGATGCTCATCATCCCCAAAGCCAACCCGGACGGCATCGTCAAAAACATCCGCGGCAACGCCAACCATATCGACCTGAATCGCAATTTTCCGGCGGAAAACCGCATCAACAGCTATCCTTATGGCTACGAAGCACTGTCCGAACCGGAATCCAGGATTTTGTATGATCTGATTAATAAGTATAAACCTATCCGCATTGTGAGCATCCACCAGCCATTGGTGTGCATCGACTACGACGGTCCGGCCGAAGGGTTGGCCAACTTTATGGCCATATACTGTACCCTGCCGGTCAACAAACTGGGCGCACGTCCCGGCTCGTTTGGGGCTTTCACCGGCGAAGAACGCAGTATCCCCATTATTACACTGGAGTTAGACCGTGCCGACGACCTTCTGACCGTCGATCAGCTTTGGCAAAAATATGGTGTCGCCTTATTGGCGTCAATAACCTACCCAAAAACTCCTTATTAAGTTTTCTTTGGAATCCAACACATTATTCACTAAATTTTAATAAACGGCCTTATGGTTTTTGCGTATAATATCCGCCATGAGACTGTATAAGGGATTGACCAAAATGACGCGATATGGAGTAATGTGTGCAGCCGTATTTCTTTGGGCGGCCGTTGCAGACGGCCGAAAGACGATCGGCCCCACTCTTCTTCTGGATTACAGGCCCGTTGAGACTTTTCAAAACCCCGTCGATGCGTTTATGTATTTTGTGCCCCTCAACTCATTGACGGGTGTGCGAACCGAGGTCGATCCGGCCACAACGTTTGCCGCCGGCATTACCAATTGGCAGTACAAGTCCGGTCGCAAAAACACGTTTACCCTATCCTGTGATTTTGACATTACCGGCGCCGGGCTTTATACCGTTACTTATGATCCTGTCGAGATGATCGATATGGTGCAGCGGAAATATCCCAAAGACAAAACACTGACCAATCTGCTGGATTGGATTCGGTTTGACGGCGATTGCAAAGGACGGATTGAAGCGATTGGCCGCAGCCAAGGCGACCAGACGGTCATTAATGAAGTTACTGTCAGTTTCACGCGCGACGGCTCTCAAAGCCCCGTCGTCATTGCGATTTACGACGTTCCCGGCGTTCATCAGCAATTTTGCTATGCCAACAAAGAAAATACCCTTATTGCTCGTGTCAATGCGCTGACTTTCAAACGCAGCGAAGAATCCCCCCGAATGAATGTTGAACTCGCCTCGCTCAAAAAAGAAGAACAGTCCGAAGGATGGTTCAGTTCTCTGACGGCGATGATTGCCAACTTTGTCTTGCCTCCTTTGCCTGTTTCGGAGATCGGATACCATACGATGCTGGATTTCGGTTTGGCGCTGTACCAGAAGAAGACGGATTTCACTTTCCCCGCCGCCGACACATTGAGGCCTGCAATGGCAGCCGCCGGCACTCAGGCCTCGGCGTTCTGAACCGCCCGGACGATCTTGACCACATCGGCCATTTCGGCCACATCGTGCACCCGCACAATCGAAACACCCTTCATCACCCCCAGGGCGATCGCCGCGGCAGTGCCGTATATGCGGTCGGCGATGGCCTCTTTGCCGACGATCTGGCTGATGAAGCGTTTGCGGCTGGCGGCCAGCATCACGCGGTAGCCCAGCCCGCCGAACAGCTCCAGCCGCTTGAGCAGCCGCAGATTGTGGTCGGCTGTCTTGCCAAATCCGATGCCGGGATCCAGAATAATCCGATGCGCATGGATACCCAGCGTCTCGGCGTATTTGGCGCGTTCCATCAGATACTCCAGCACCTCGGCCACCACATCGTCATAGTGCGGCGCATCCTGCATCGTTTCGGGCGTTCCCTGCATGTGCATCAAAATCACCGGAACACCGCGCCGCGAGATCAGACAGGCCATCTGATGGTCTTCCAGTGCAGTAATATCATTGATGATCGACCCGCCCGCATCCAGCGCCGCTTCGGCGACCGCCGCATTGCGCGTGTCGATACTGATGGGAACATCCACCTGCCTGCGCAACCGCTCAATGACAGGGATCGCCCGGCGAATCTGCTCATCGACAGAAACCGGCTGCGCGCCCGGGCGGGTCGATTCGGGGCCGACATCGATGATCGCCGCCCCCTGCTGCACCATCTGGACGCCGCGCGCGACGGCCTTGTCAATATCCAGAAACTGTCCACCGTCGCTGAACGAATCGGGCGTAACGTTTAAAATCCCCATCACCAGGCAGCCGCCGGAAAAATCCAGCCGTCCGGTCGGCCATTCCATCACTGTCGGCAGTGTCTTCATTTGTCTTGCCTCACTTGAAAGCCGATCCCGCCAAGCGTATCGGCCAGTTGGGTTTGTCCGTTGGGTACAACGACCTGTGTATTTTGAAACTCCCGCCGTTCGGGGTAGTCCTTGCGAAGTTTGTCAAAGAACGCCCCGCGCTCGGCTTCGGGAACGGTCAGTATCTCGCGGGTATTGAAGTCGTCGCGGTTGATGACATAGACCT
>JBFZBE010000363.1:0-2818 GCA_041308685.1 Phycisphaerae bacterium | reverse complement strand
GGCGGGGCGGGCTATTTCGGCTACGGCAACATTGAAGGTGAAGAGGCCGTGGGCGAATTTTTGGGCAACAGCTCCGTGGATGTCGATCCCGGCGCCGATGAGGATTTCCGCTATGCATACGATTATAAGATGGTCGAGATGTTTGCTGAATACACGATGACCGCATGGCAAAAGCCACTGTCTTTCTACGGCGATTATGTTGTCAATACTGCATCGGGGGTTAAAAACGACACCGGCTGGCTGATCGGCACGACCTTTAATAAGGCCTCCGAGCCGGGGACATGGCAGTTCAATTACGAGTACCGCGATATCGAGGCGGATGCGACGCTGGGGCAGTTTAACGATTCGGATTTTATCGGCGGCGGCACGGACGGCAAGGGGCATAAGTTTGGATTTAAGTATGCCATTGTCAAGAATGTGACAATGGGCCCGACGGCGTTTTTCAACACACGCGACGCCGATGGAGACGGCAAACAGGACGATAAATACACCCGCTTGCAGATGGATGTTGAGCTGAAGTTCTAATCAAACACTAACAAGCTGCTCATAAAACGCTAACAAATTACAAATAAAATCAGGTATTGAAAGGACGGTGTCTTGTGAAAACACAAAAGAATGGGTTTGGTGCACTGGTTCTGTGCGCCGCGGTGTTGCTGATCGCTGCGGGTGCGACGGCCGAAGAGGCCAGCAAGCTGCAAATCGAGGGGTCCACGACGGTCGGACCGATCGTCGACGCCTTTTCCGAGGCGTTCAAGGAACTGTATCCGAACTGTTCGGTAACGGTCAGCAAGACCGGCAGCGGCGACGGTGTTGCGGCGCTGGTTGACAGCCGCTGCGATATCGCGATGTCCAGCCGGTTTATGAAAGAGGCCGAGTTCAAAAAGGCCGTGGTCAACGACGTGTTCCCCGTTGCCCATGTGATCGCGATGGACGGCGTCTGTGCGGTGGTACATCCATCCAACCCGGTCAATGAGCTGACGATCGCGCAGGTGCGGGCGATCTACAAAGGCGAGATCAAGAACTGGAAAGAGCTGGGCGGCGTGGATATGCCCATCGTGGTCATCAGCCGCGACACCTCCAGCGGAACGTATGAATCGTTCAACGAGCTGGTGATGCACAAAGAGAAGATGGCCGAGAACGTCGAGTACGTCAACTCCAACCCGCAGGCACACGCCCGCGTCAAGAGCACCGAAGGCGCGATCGGCTATGTCGGCATCGGCTTTCTGGATCGCTATGTCAAGGCGCTCAAGCTGGACGGCGTAACGCCCAGCCGCGCGACGATCGCCAAGGGGATTTTCCCGGTGGCACGTCCGCTGTTTCTGTTCACCAACGGCTATCCCAAACTCGGCTCAATGACGCACGCCTTCGTTACATTCCACCTGACCGAGAAAGGGCAGGAAATCGTTGAGGCCAAGGGGTTTGTGCCGTTGACCGAATATTAATAAAGAATGAAGAATGGAGAATTTAGAAAAGAGGACGATCCCTTAAATTCTTAATTCTTCATTCTCAATTCTTCATTTCAGCAAATGCGTAATCAAACAACACAATCTGTTACAGCCGGCGCAGCGGCGGGGTTTGGATTTACCCGGCCGCTGCGTCTTAGTGTTACCCAGGATGTGCGGGGCTATGTCAGTTCGCACCTGGGGCGAGGGCTGTTGTTTTTGACCACCTTTTTGTCAGTGGTGGCGGTTTTATTGATCTTTTTTTATGTGATTCATGAGGCGGCGCCGTTTTTCTTCAAAGGGTCGTGGAGCGAGGCGGCCGCCCGCGTCAAAGGGTTTCTGCTGACCAATAGCTGGTATCCGCAAAACGAGGCCAACGCCGAATACGGGGCGATGGCGATCGTGGTCGGCTCGCTGTATGTAACGGGCTGCTCACTGCTGCTGGCGGTTCCGGTCGGTGTGCTGGCGGCGGTCTTTTTGAGCGATATCGCCCCGTTCGGCCTGCGGCAGGTCTGCAAGCCGCTCATTGAGATACTCGCGGCGGTTCCGTCGGTGGCATACGGGGTGTTTGCGGTGATGGTCGTTGCGCCCTGGATGCAGAACCGGCTGGGCTTCAGCACCGGCACCAATGCGCTGAATGCCTCGATGATCTTGTCAATTATGGCGCTGCCGACGATTATCAGCGTGGCCGAGGACGCCTTGTCGGCCATCGGACGCAAGACCCGCGAGGCGTCCTACGCGCTGGGGGCGACCCGCGCTGAGACGATGGTCAAGGTCGTTCTTCCGGCCGCCCACAGCGGGATTATCGCTGCGGTTATTCTCGGCATGATGCGTGCTATCGGCGAGACGATGGTGGTCTGGATGGCCACCGGCAACGCCGCCCGCATCCCGTCGCCGTGGTGGGATTTGTCGCAGTCGATCCGCACGATGACCGCGACGATCGCCGGCGAGCTGGGCGAGGTGCCGCGCGGCACCGACCATTATTATGTGCTGTTTGCCATCGGGCTGCTGCTGCTGCTGTTTACGTTTACGCTGAACCTGTGCAGCGAATACTTTATGGCCAAAGTCAAACGTCAGGCCAGGGGGGGATGATGCGGACGCGACTGCGGCAATGGGCAAACGGGTGTTTTACGGCCTGCTCTTCGATGACGATCGTGCTGCTGGCCGGCGCGCTGCTGGTCTTTTTGGTTCCGATGCTGTCGCGCGGCGCAACGGCGGTGTTCTTCCGCAGCACGGTCGAGTTTGCCAAGATGCAGGCCGATGTCTTCAAACGCGACGGCGGCGCAGCGCTGCAGGAGCGAACGGCACGCACCGACGCCGCCCGCGCGGAGGTCTTTAAGCTGCTGGAGCGTTTCAGCTTGGGCATCGACACCGCA
>JBFZBE010000362.1:0-2560 GCA_041308685.1 Phycisphaerae bacterium | reverse complement strand
GGCCATCCGGTCAAAATCAAACGGCACTTCAACGGGTGCATGCAGGGCTATAAACTCGCTGCGTTCGGCGATATTGACGGATAAGTCGCCAAAGCGTTCCAGATCATTATTGATCTTGAATGCCGTCACAATAAACCGAAGGTCAATCGCAACGGGCTGGTGCAACGCGAGGATTTTAAGACAATCCTCTTCCACATCCACCTCATTCTTGTCGATCTCATAATCATAATCGATGACCTGACGTGCCATTTCGCTGTCGCGTTTCTTAAGCGATTTCACGGATTGCCAAAGCTGCTGCTCCACTTTGGAAGACAGGGATAGCAGTTTCTTTTTTAATTTCTCGATCTCGTTTTTCATGTGTATTGTCATTGTGTCTGTCCGGATAAAAGGTCATCTGAGGATCGATTAACCAAATCGCCCCGTAATATAATTTTCGGTTTGTTTGACGGCAGGATTGGTAAAAAGCTGATCGGTTCTGCCGTATTCGATCAGTTGACCCAAGCAGAAGAACGCCGTGCGGTCGCTGACGCGGGCGGCCTGCTGCATATTGTGCGTTACAATCACGATGGTATAGGTTCCCTTTAACTGAGCGATCAAATCCTCGATACGGGACGTGGCGATAGGGTCCAGCGCCGAACAGGGTTCATCCATCAGGACAACCGATGGTTTGGTCGCCAGTGTGCGGGCCAGACAGAGTCGCTGCTGTTGGCCGCCGGACAGCGCCATCGCCGATTTCTTCAGGTCGTCTTTGACCTCCTCCCAGAGTGCAGCATCTTTGAGACATTTTTCAACGATGGTATCCAAATCAGCCTTTCCACGAACGCCCTGAAGCCGCGGGCCGTAACAGATGTTGTCGTAGATCGTCTTGGCAAACGGATTGGGACGCTGAAACACCATCCCCACCTGCTGACGCAGATTGACAAGATGCGTCCGCTTGTCATACACGTCCTGACCGGCCACTTCCAGCCGCCCCTCGGCTCGGCAGTTGGGAATCAAATCATTCATCCGATTGATGCATCTTAGAAAAGTGCTTTTGCCGCAGCCGCTCGGCCCGATAATGGCCGTGACGGAACCGACCTCAATATCCATCGTGATCTTTTCAACGCCGGCTTTCGTGCCATAAAAAAAGCTGAAATCCCTTGCGGTGATCACAACACTTTCAGGCAGAATCGTCTCCATTTGCGCAGCGGCCCGCTGCGGAGCATCGATCCTGATCCGCCCCGGTTTGTCGGACGGATTTGGTGTTACGGAAATGGAATCCATCGTGGGCCTTTCATTTTCTGTTTTGATTTTACGTTTTTGGATCGACATTGGCATATCAACTGCCCCTCAACTTTCGACTCATTCGGGAACGAAGAGTAATCGTAACGATATTGAGCGTCAGTACCAGCAGAATTAGCGTCATGACCATGCCGAACTGGTTGTGTGGAACCATACTGGCCAACTTGTCGCCCACGGTGATGTCGTAACAGCCGTAGGACAATGCACGGGTCGGCTGAAGCCACCACTTGCCCGTAAAGTCCGGCACCGGACCTAATGCCACAGCGCCTGCAAACAGGATCGGGGCCGTCTCGCCGGCTGCACGGCTCACACTGAGGATGACGCCAGTCAGAATACCGGGGCCGGCGGCGGGCAATGTTACGGTCACAAAGGTTCTAAATTTTCCAGCGCCCAGCGCCAGCGACGCTTCGCGATAGGTTTGCGGCACCGCACGGATCGCCTCTTCGGAGGCGCGAATAATCACCGGCAGCGCCAGCAGCGACAGTGTCATTGAGGCGGCCAAGATCGACGGATGGCCGACCACTGCTACAAAGAATGCCAGGCCGAACAGACCATAAACGATACTGGGAACGCCCGCCAGCGTATTGATGCAGGTGCGGATGATCTTAATGACGACATTTTCGCCTGCGTATTCCACAAGGTAGGCCGCCGAGATAACGCCCAGCGGTACGGCGAACAGCATGGCCATCAGCGTCAGCAGCAGTGTGCCAAGGATTTCCGGTCCGACGCCGCCGAAATAATGACCCGGTGTGCTGTCGTCGATAAAGTATTGCCAATAGAACGTAAATCGCGGTTCCAGCATCGCCTCGGCTTTTTGTTCGACCTTGGCAAACAGCGGCGCCAGCTCCGTGCCGGCAAATACGCCCTGCCGAGAATCATCACGGCGGACCTTGGTTTTTATCAGAGGCTTGTCCGGCGACTCTTGAACCCATTTTTCCTGCCAGACCAGATAGCCGATGTGTTTTTTCATGATGTCGCGGCGGGTTGCGCCAAAACGATACATCGCCAGCGTCGGGGTGCTTTCGCTGGGCAACGGCCCCAACAGCAAGCGAAGCTGATCTTTGACCAAACCTAACTGCTCGGCATATTCGGTGCGGCGGTTCAGATCAATGCCCTGAATCGTCGTGCGGTAGTCTTTAGCCATAGCGATGAGTTTTGCCATCGACGTGCCGACAAATCGCGGGTCTTCTTCAAACGCCGTAATCTCATGGAGAATCGGCAAAATTTCGGTCTTATCAATACTTTGGCATGCCTCAATCAACCAGTCGCGAATAACGCG
>JBFZBE010000361.1:0-2705 GCA_041308685.1 Phycisphaerae bacterium | reverse complement strand
GATGATGGGGCATCTGGGAGCGTGGGGCAATTATCTGGTGGCGGGGATTTTCTTTGTGGTCGGCCTGCATCTGCTGGGGGTGATTCCGATGCCGTTGTCCGGCCCTGGACAGGTGGGTTTCAAACGCAAAGGGACATTGGCGGCCTTGATTTTGGGGCTGGTGTTCGGCGTGGCGCTGGGTCCCTGCACGTTTGCGTATATGGCGCCGATGCTGGCGATCACATTCAAGTTGGCTGCGACACAGTTGTGGTATGGCGTCCTGCTGCTGGCGATGTACGGCCTCGGACATTGCGCGGTGATCGTCTTTGCCGGCACATTCACCGGCGTCATTCAGCGGTATCTGAACTGGAACGAGCAGTCCAAAGGCCCCGCACGTCTAAAAAAAATATGCGGCGTGCTGGTGCTGATCGCCGGTGTGTATATGCTTTACATCGCCTGAACAGATTATCGTACCGCCGGAAAATATGCTCACACAGCAATGGCGCGTGCGGGAATTTTGTACAAGTCCTGCCGCACAAACAGCCGATATAGAAGGGCGGGCATTGGTCCGTGCAATTCAAGTGTCTGATAATAACCCTTTTTATGAGGCAATGACTGTGGATCGCACAAATGTTTTGAGCGGTGATGCGAAGTTCGTCGCTGTTGCAGTGATGGCCGGTCTGTTTTGGGCGGCGGCCGGTCACGCCGGTGTTTACTCCGGCGGCGATGGGACAGCCGACAATCCCTATCAAGTCAGCACCATTGCCGACTGGCAGGAACTGGCCGCGACGCCGGACGATTACAGCAAACACTTTATCCTGACAAATGACCTCGATTTTTCCGGTATTGCGATGACTCCCATTGCCGCCGGTGCTTCATCGGCAGGTTTGTATCAGGGCGTCCCTTTTGCAGGCGTCTTTGATGGTCAGGGCTACAGTATCCGCAATGCGGTTATTGACCTCCCGGCGTTCAGTTTCGTCGGGCTGTTCAGTTGCGTCGATACGGACGGCCTGATCCAGAACCTCAACATCCAAAATATCCGCATCGTCGGCAATCACTATGTCGGCGGTCTGGCGGGCTTTAACAGCGGCCGCATCGACGCCTGCCGCGTTACCGGATCGGCCGCAGGCAATATGTTTGTCGGCGGGCTGGTCGGCTCGGACGCTTTCGGCACGGTTACACGCTGCTGCTCGCTGGCGTCGGTGCAGGGCAGTTTTTCGGTCGGCGGCCTGATCGGCTATGCCGCTTCCGACAGCATTGTCAATAGTTATGCCCGCGGCGCTGTCGGCGGTGCGATGTTTGTCGGCGGCCTGATTGGAATGAATGAAAACGCCGCCGTCGCTGCCTGCTGTGCGACCGGCCAAACGACCGGCCAATTTCATACCGGCGGCCTGTGCGGGTATGTTATCACAGGCGGCAATTATGCTGATAGCGCCAATTTCTGGGATATGCAGGCCACGGGCCTAAGAACCAGCAGAATGGGAAAAGGCCGCACGACTGCGCAGATGAAAACCCGCCGCACTTTTCTGGATGCCGGCTGGGACTTTATCGATGAGACCGTCAATGGAACCATCAACATCTGGCGGCTGCAAATCGAAGGCGCCGATTATCCGCATCTTTCATGGCAGCCCATTGTTGCCGTTCCGTCTGTTGCCGGATTGGCACAGCCGCAAGCCCAGGCCGCACTGCAAAACAGTGCGCTGACCGTTGGCACAGTTAAATTGACCCACAGCCCCAATATCCCCGAAGGCGTGGTCATCCTGCAATCGCCCGCCGCAGGCGCACTGGTCGAAACCGATGCCGCCGTCGCGCTGACCATCTCGTCGGGGATCGTTGCTCCGATGCTTTCGGCGGCACGCTTTACTGTCGCCGCCGGAAAAACGCGCGGGCAGGACCGCATCGGCTTTACCGGCCTGCTGAATGCCACAGAAACCGACCTCTTGCTGACCGACAAAATCACCGTCAAAATCCCGCTGGACTATCAACCCGAACCAAAGGTTATCGAATGGGTTTTTCCCATCGACGCGACGACCTTCAAAAACGGCGTCTATAACTATTCCCGCAAGGTCAACGCCGCGATGCAATCGCTGCGGCTGGATACGCGCAGCGGCAAGCTGCAATTTGCCGCGCAAAACGCCGACTTGACCGGTCTGGCCTGTCCGTTCACCGCCGTCGTCGCCATCGGCGCATTCGAAGCGGCGCTGCAAGTGCAGGAAGCCGCCGTCAATGGTACAAAACTCTGTCCGCCGCAATTGCTCTGGGGCGTCTATGACAGTTTAGCGCTGAGCAGATACCAATTCAAACCCGGCAAACAATACGGAGCCGACACGTTTACCGCGCAGGGCATTTTCACCGTCAGCAAACCGCTGAACACCGACGAGCCGTTTGCCGTTACGCTGGGCGGCCAGACCTTCACCATCGAGGGACAGCGATTTATCGCCAAAAATGGCGTGTATAGCTGCACCATCGCTCCGGCTGTCGAAGGCAAGGCCGTTATGGCCGTTCGTCTGGATACCGCCAAATGCACTTTTCAAATTTCCATCCAAAGCGCCGTGGTCGAAGAATCCGGTGCGGTGGATTTAAATTTCAATATCTTCGGCAGTGCGTTGACCGGTTCCGAAAAGATCAATCTGTAAACATTTTGTGGAAGGATAAGAAGCGATGAAAAAAAAACTTGTTATAATTGTCGTCATTCTCGCATTAATTTCAATTGGGTTTATACCAAC
>JBFZBE010000360.1:0-5694 GCA_041308685.1 Phycisphaerae bacterium | reverse complement strand
CGTGACAGGGGATGTATTGTTCCACAATAACCGGCTGGACGAACTGGCGATGCAGCTCGGCGGCCAGCGCCGCGGCGCGGTCAAGTTCCTGCGGCAGACGCACCACCGATGCGGTCGTAATGCCCTCGCTGGCGTCGCAATAGGCCGGTTTGAGGATATAGGTTCCGGCCGACAGCGCGGCGGACGCCAGCGTCTGGCCGGGGTGCAGTACCGTCCCGCAGGGCACAGGCAGGCCGCTTCCGGAAAGAATGGCCTTTGCTTGTATCTTGTTTTGCGCCAGCAGCAGCGCGGGCGTATCGTTGCCGGTGCAGGATTTGCCAAAGGCCGCACACACCGCCGGCACAAAGCACGCCTGCCGCACATCGCCCAAAAACTCCTCGGCCAGATTGAACACCAGCGTTTCTTTGTGGGCGGCCAAAAGCGTCGTCAAATGCCGCAGATTGTCCACCGCCAGCACGGTGTACTGGATTTTTTTGGCGTCGCAGGCGGTCTCGACCGCATGCACCTGATCCATCACCGCCGCGCGGCTTTCATACAGCGGATCGGCCGGGTCGCCGAACGTATTGTGAAGGATCAGTATCGCCTGCATATTATTGGTCTTCTAAGAAATAAACGAAAGGCAATCATGAAATTCGAATATCGAAATACAAAACAAACTCAAATGCCAAAAATTCAAAATGAAAACCACTGCTGCGCATTTTCTTTTTACAGTTTGCGTTGTCATTTTTCATTTTAATTTTTGATGTTTGGTTTATTGCGCTCAAACGCGCTGTCCAGAATCGCCTTGATGAGGTCTTTGTACGGCATACCTTCCTGCGTGGCGATCATCGGCAGGTCGGAGTGCGTCGGGTGCAGGCCGGCCAGCGGGTTGACCTCGATAAAGCAGGGCGTCCCCGCCGCGTCGCAGCGGATGTCCACGCGCCCGCCGTCGCGGCATTCCAGCACGCGGTAGCTGTTCAGCGCCAGCGTTTCGACGGCGGCTTTTAATTGCATATCGTCCCGGATCGGGTGGTAATCGATCCGCGATTCGCATTCTTCTTTGTTCAGAAACGAATAGATGGCCGGCTCGTCTTTTTTGCGCATCTCGATTTCCATGGTGCCGATGACCCTCGCCGATGACCCGGTGCCGACGATACCGACGGTGAACTCCCGCCCCGGCAGAAATTCCTCCACCAGCACCGGCTGACTGTACTTGGCCAGCAGTTCGATGCAGATCGCCTTTAAGCGGGCGGCCGAATCGATGCGGGAATTCTGATCGATACCCTTGCCGGTTCCCTCGGCCAGCGGCTTGGCAAACAGCGGATACCGCAGCGCGACCCTGTCAACATCCGCTGCCGACCGCACCACCGAAAACGCCGGCGTGGAAAGCCCCGCCTGCGCAACCAGCCGTTTGGCGACGGCCTTGTCCAGCGTCGTTGCACAGACCATCGCATCCGCAAAGGTGTAGGGGATGCCGTACAGTTCCAAAATCGCCGGCACTTGCGACTCACGGCAGCGGCCGCCCATCCCTTCGGCGATGTTAAAGACCATGTCCCATTGCTGTCCCTTGACCAGCCGTTCGCACAGCCGCTTGGCGCTGCCGATGCGTTCGACCGCATAGCCCAGCGCGGCGATAGTCTCTTCCAGCGCGGCGATGGTCTCTTCGGAGTCAAATTCGGCGGCCTGCTCCTCGGTAAAGCCCTCGGCTAAGTAATCCGTCCGCAGGTCATAGACCAACCCGACACGCTGTTTCATTATCCAAATTTCCTTTTTTGCCACAGAGAACGCATTCATTTCCTATTTTCTATTGCCTATTTCCTATTTTGAAATTTGAAATAGGAAATTTGAAATAGGAAATAAATCCGCGGTTTCATTGATTACAGCTCAAATAGCGAGGCGGTTTCGGCAGTGCAGCGGCTTCGCGACGCAATCTTCTCACGGCGTTTCATCCGCTGGTTGCGCGACGGCAGAATGACCGACGCCTGACCGGAGGCCAGTTCCCATACGCCCGGCTCGCCCGCCGGCGCCGACATCGACGGCTCGGCCTCGATACCCGGTTCGGGATAGTTGACCAGCATCCCCTCGTAGTTGCGCAGCACCGTATGCGTCGGACTCATCGACACGATGTAGGTCGGCAGCACCGGAATCTTGCCGCCGCCGTGCGGGGCGTCCACGACAAACGTCGGAATCGCCAACCCGCTGATGCGGCCGCGGAGGTATTCCATAATCTCGATGCCCTTGCGGACGGACGTGCGGAAATGCTCGACGCCGCGGACCAGGTCGCACTGATACAAATAGTACGGCCGCACGCGGGTCTTGACTAATTCCCGACACAATTTTTCGATAATCTGCGGATTGTCGTTGACGCCGCGCAGCAGCACCGTCTGGTTGCCCAGCGGGATGCCCGCATCGGCCAGCTTGGCACAGGCCGCCTTGGCTTGATCGCTGATCTCGTTGGGGTGGTTAAAATGCGTATTGATCCACAGCGGGTGGTACTTTTTGAGCATATTGACCAGTTCGTCGGTGATGCGCATCGGCAAGACCACCGGCGTGCGCGTCCCGATGCGGATGATCTGCACCGTCGGGACCGAGCGGATCGCCGCCAGCGTCGATTCCAGTGCCCCATCCGACATCGTCAGCGGGTCGCCGCCGGAAACGATCACGTCCGAAATCTCCGGGTGGGCGGTCAGGTACTCGACCACCTGCCGCAGCCGACGGGGGGAGATGGCGCTTTCGCGCGTGCCGGCGATCCGTTTGCGGGTGCAGTGGCGGCAGTACATCGAACACATCGTCGTGGCGATCAAGAGCGCCCGGTCGCGGTAGCGATGCACCAGCCCCGGCACGGGCATATCCTCATGCTCTTCCAGCGGGTCATCGCTGAGCGACGAGGGGTCACACAGCTCCTGGACGTTCGGCACGCTCATCCGAAACACCGGATCGGACAGGTCCGCCCGGCCGATCAGGGTGGCATAGTAGGGCGTAATGGCCATCGGGTACTTTTCGATGACCTTTTGCAGCTCGGCCCGGCCGCCCAGCGACGGCACATACGCCGCCAACTGCTCCAGCGTCCGCACGCGATTGCGCACCTGCCAGCGCCAATCATTCCACTGGGTGGTTTTAAGGGTGGGGGTAAGCTCCCTGGGGGTGGGGTAAACAGAGGGTGCGCCGTCGGCGACCCTCAACGTACTTGGAGGCTCGGAGGCCTGCTCTTCGGTGACCACGGTCTCGACCCGGTCAAACTGCTGCATTGTCTGTTTCCCTTTCAATCGGAAAATCCAATCCTTTGATCGAACACCGCGTCCACATTTGGCATCGGCGTTCATAAGTGTCTAATTATCATTTCTGAAGATGAAGTCAATATCTATTCGGCATTTTTTTCAGAATGTTTATTATTTTTTTATTTTTTTTGCATCGGCACGGGAAAATCCCCCCGCACAGACAGTCGCAAAGCAACCCCCAAGCCGCACCAAACAAAAGACTTATTATATCTTGTTTTTGTAACTGTTTAAGAATTGTTTGTTTTTATGCTTGATAAGCCCTTTTTTTTCGAGTACACTGACCGCCTTTATGCGAACCGGACACAATCTTTAATTATCGGAGGTTCTGGACACGTGGCAAATCTGAAAGACATTCGTAACATCGTCCTGCTGGGACACGGCAGCAGCGGTAAAACCACCCTGGCCGAGGCCATTCTGCACAAAACCGGCATGACCAACCGACTGGGCTCCATCGATGAGAAAAACACCGTCAGCGACTACGATGAAGAGGAAAAGAACCGCGGCAACTCGATCCACTCCTCGCTGATGTTTGCCAACTACAAGGGCAAGCTGATCAACATCATCGACACGCCGGGCTATCCGGACTTTGTGGGCGGGGCATTGCCGGCGATCCCGGCGGCGGATATTGCCGTCATCGTCATCAGCGCCGCCAACGGCATCGGGATGAATACCCGCAAGATGTTTCAGGCCGCCACCGCAGCCGGCAAGGCGCGGATCATCGTCGTCAACCGCATCGACGCCGACAATATCGATCTGTCCGAGCTGGTCGGCCAGATTCAGGAGACTTTCGGCACCCAGTGCCGCTGTGCCAACCTGCCCGGCGCTGACAAAAGCACGATCATCGACTGTATTCTGGGCAGCAGCGGCGATTCGCCGGTGATGGATGTCGCCCAGGCGCATACCGAACTGAGGGAAAGCGCTATCGAGGCCGATGAAGCCCTGATGGAAAGCTATCTGGGCGGAGAGGAGATTTCCGCCGACAAGCTGGCGACCGTACTGGTCAAGGCCATCGCCGCCGGCACCGTCACCCCGGTTGTCTTTACCGACGCCCGCCACGAAAAAGGCGTGTCCGAGCTGCTGGATATGATCGTTACCTACTGCCCGTCGCCGGCCGAAGCCGCCCCGGCGGTCGTCAAAGACGGCGACAAGGACGTCCCAGTCAAACCCGACCCCAACGGCCCGTTCTGCGGGCTGGTCTTCCGCGTCGGCTTTGACCCGCGGTCGAATATGAAATACGCCGCCATTCGGGTCTTCAGCGGTCAGTTGACCCCCGCCACGCAGCTGATGGTTGACGACGCCCGCAAGGCGATCCGCCCCGGCCATCCGCTCAAGATGCAGGGTGCCGAACCCAAAGAAGTTGAGGCCGGCGTATGCGGCGATATCGTCTCGCTGGCCAAGATCGACGAGCTGCACTTGGGATCGCTCGTCCATGACGGCAAGTTCGCCGGCAAGATCGAGTTGCCCCCGATCCCGCGGCCGATGTTCTCGCTGGCGATCGCCCCGGCCGCCCGCGGCGACGAAAACAAGATCGGCTCGGCCATCGACAAGCTCAGCAATGAGGACCCGTGCTTCAAAATGACCATCGACCATCAGACCAAAGAAATGGTCATCAACGGCCTGGGCGATCTGCACCTGCGGGTGATGCTGTCCAAGATGGAACATCGCTACAAGGCCCATGTAACGACCAAACCGCCGAAGATTCCGTATCGCGAAACCATTACCGGCAAGGCCGACGGCCACTACCGCCACAAAAAGCAAACCGGCGGCTCCGGCCAGTTCGGCGAGGTTTATCTGCGGATCGAACCGGCCGAACGCAACAGCGAACCGCCGCTGGTCTATAGCTGGGACATCTTCGGCGGAACCATCCCCGGCCAGTACGAACCGGCGATACTCAAAGGCGTCAATGATGTGATGGATAACGGCTATCTGGCGGGTTTCCCGATGCAGGACATCAAGGTGTCCGTGTATGACGGCAAGTACCACCCGGTAGATTCCAAGGAAGTCGCCTTCCGCGCCGCCGGCAAGGGCGCATTCAAGGAAGCCCTCAGCAAGGCCAAACCCGTACTGCTGGAACCGGTGGTCAATATGGAAATCACCGTGCCGGCCGAAAATATGGGCGACATCACCGGCGATCTGTCCAGCCGCCGCGGCCGCGTTACCGGTCAGGATATGCTGGCCGGCGGGATGATGACCATCAAGGCGCAGGCCCCGCTGTCGGAAGTGTCCAACTACAACAGCCAGCTCAAAAGCGTAACCGGCGGACAGGGCAGCTATGCGATGGAACTGAGCCACTACGAGCCGACCCCGCCGAATATCCAGCAGCAGGTCATTGAGCAGTACAAGAAAGACAAAAAGGAAGAAGAAGAGGAATAACCTCCCTTCCTTTTATACACACAGCACCCCAACGCCCGACGGCTTCACCGCCGCCGGGCGTTTT
>JBFZBE010000359.1:0-2592 GCA_041308685.1 Phycisphaerae bacterium | reverse complement strand
TTGCAGGGCTGATGGGGTTGAATTATTTATAGGATCCGCGTGGGCGGGGCCACCTTACGGAAAAATCCTGTAAATCCCGCTGAGCATTGGGAAGTCCCGACTCGTCGGGATTTATCCTGTCAAAAAAAATTTCGTGTTTTTTGTGTTTTTCGTAGTTAAAACAGACGCCAGCGGCCAGCTTCCAGCAACCGGCAAAAAAATCTGTGTTCATCTGTGTCAAAAACTCTTGGTGCCTTTCGTGTATTTCGTGGTGAACAGATGAAGGCGCTATCGGCATAGTCGCTGTTCTGACGGATAGCGGGGTCAGCCCTGCAGGACGCAGTAGCCGATCTCGTTGCAGATGGTTTTGAGCCGCTGCCAGACTTTTTCGTCATCGACCATCGCGACCGCCAGTGGAAACAGCACCCTGTCCTCGTGAAACAGATGCTCGCGCATCATCGGGCAAAGATACTTGACGGTGGAGGCCAGGCGTGCCTTGAAGGACTCCAGCGGAACGCGCTCAAACGCGGTAACGACCTTGATGAGGTCATTGACGGCCATTTTCAGATAGACATGGTCGCTCTGGATGCGGGTGAACAAACTGTCCCAGCCATGCTGGCGCAAAGCCGGAAAGAGCACGTCATTTTCACGCTCCAGATGCTGATCCATCGTATTGAGATGCTCGGCGATCCGCCCCAGCCGCAGCAGCTCGATGCTGCTTGGGCTAAGCGTTTCGGCCTGCTGAATCAGTTCGTTGACATCCTCCAGATCGGCCAAAAAGCAACGCAGCAGCTCGTGTTCGGCCATCACCACACGCAAAATGTGGTTATCCGGCAGCCGCCGCCGTAAATCCGGCTCGGTGCTATCCAGAACCCCCATCAGCACAAACGAAGCGGACAACTGCTGGACTTTCTTGAGTGACAAACCGCTGTCCAAAAGCTGTCGTTCCGCCCGCGCCAAATCATCCGGACGTACCTTGGCGATCAATGTATTGGCAAGACGCCGAACCTCCTGATCTGCCCGTCCTTCTCCCAGTTTGATCAGCAAGCCGGTCAGTTCCTCGGCGACGTTTCTGGTCTGTTCCTTTTTCATAATCCCACCCATCAAGGCCTTTCTGTGTTTTATACGCAAAAAAAGGACTTTCGGGTGTATAATTTCAGGCAAAATTATTCAGGACAAAAAGAGTCTCAAATTAGACGCCAAAGGTATTACTGATCTTTTAAGAAATAAACGAACGGCGGCAATGAAATTCGAATATCGAATATCGAAATACGAAACAAATTCGAATGTCAAAAACACAAAATGACCCAAACTTTTCCTTTTTGACGCATTCTGCAAAGCGTTGCGACAAGTTTGTTTTGGCATTCTGTCATTTGAATTTTGAATTTGTTTCGGATTTCGGATTTCGTGCTTCGGATTTAATCCGACTGAATAATCGTTTAATAATTCAACCTTAGGTTTTTTTGGTGAAGATCAGCTTGGGATCGTCGGGGGCGTAGAAGTCGTCCACGCAGGCGGCCAGACGGTAGCCGTTTTTCTCATAAAATTGCTGCGTCGGGCGGTACATTTCCGAGCCGGAGGTCTCGATGACCATCAATCGCCCGTCCTGCGCGGCGATCTGCTGTTCGGCAAAGGTCAGCAGCGCCGAGCCGAGTTTGGCCCGCTGGATGTCCGGGTCCACGGCAATCCAATAGATGTCAAACGTGCCTAACGTACAGGGCGTTTGGCCAAAGCAGATCCAGCCGGCCACCTTGCCGTCGGCCTCGATAACATACGACTGATACGATGGGTCTGTTACCGCATCGTCCAGCACTTCCTGGGCGATGACTTCCTCAACGGGGCGGAAAAATTTCGTCCGCCGGATAATGTCCATCACCCGCGGTGTATCGGCGGCAGTCGCTTTGCGAATCGTCTTTTGCATGATACAATCTCGAATTTCAATTCTGAAACCTGAAAACAGTGTTTTGTATCCACCCCGACAGGTCGGGACTTCACTGCGTTCAGCAGATTACACATATTTTCACGGATTCATTTTTTGACACAGATTAACACTGATTTCACTGATTTTTTAGACAGGATTAATCCCGACGAGTCGGGACTTCGCAATGCTCAGCGAGATTAAACAGGATTTTTTAGCCAATTCATAATTCACAACTCAAAATTTTCTTCATTCTACATTCTTAATTCTTAATTATGTATGCAACCGTTGTTTGGCGTTGTTGAGCATCGTTTGTACAAACTGCTTATAACTGATCTTTCCAGCGGCGGTGGCGGCGGCGAATCCGCCTTCGGGGCTGATGTCCGGGTTGGGATTGATCTCGATGATGTAGGGGTTGAGTTGTTCATCCAGCCGAAAATCCACGCGGGCGTAATCGCGGCAGCCCAGCGTCTTCCAGGCGGCCGCAGCCAGCACACGCACCCGCTCGGCGACCGGCTCAGGCAGATCGGCCGGGATTTTGCGCGGCGTGTTCTGATACGTGAATGTATCGGGATGCCATTTGGCGCTGTAATCGACAATCTTAGGCAGGTCGTCAGGGAACGCCGAAAAATCAATCTCCGCCAGCGGCATGACCCTGATCTGGCCGTTGTCTTCCATCACCGAGACATTCAGCT
>JBFZBE010000358.1:0-3267 GCA_041308685.1 Phycisphaerae bacterium | reverse complement strand
AGATCCAGATGCGCCATGGTCGGTGAGGCAATCGTAACGGCATCGACTTTGCCAACCAGAGCCGCCGGATCGCCGACGGCCTGACAGGTGTAGCGCTGCGCCAACGCCTCGGCGCGGTCGGTGTCACAATCGGCCACGGCCACCAGCTCGGCCTCTTCCAACTGGCGATAGACCTTGGCGTTGATGTTGCCCATTTTGCCAGCGCCAATCACGGCTGTCCGCAGTTTTTTCATCGTGGTATCCTTATTTGTTAGCGATGCAATTCGAGATTGCGACCGAACCGCTGCTGGCTGCTGATCAGCAGCGAATCGCAGATGGCTTTAACGTTTTCATCCAACCCATCGCGAGCCGCCAGCACTTTGACGCGCTCCATCACCGGCTCTTCGCTGCGCCAGATAAACTTGAACGCCTCGTAAATCTCTTTCTGTTGCTGGTCATTGAGCCCCGCCCGTGCCAGGCCGCGTTTATTGATGGCCCGCACCTCGACCGGGTAATGGCCGCTGACGATCACAAAGGGCGGCACATCGTGATTGATGCCCGTAAAGCCGGCGGCATAGCACCACTTGCCGATGGTGACAAACTGATGCACGGCCACCATACCGCTGAGCCAAGCCCCGGTTTCGATCCTACAATGGCCGCTGATTTGCGTGGCGTTACTGATGACGATCTTGTCCCCCAGAATACAGTCGTGGCCGAGGTGGACATTGATCATCAGCAGATTGTTGCTGCCGATAATGGTACTCTGATCGGGATACATGCTCGGATGAATCGTCACATGCTCCCGAATGGTGTTGTTGTCGCCGATGACCAGCCGCCCGAATTTCGTATTTTCGTCAAAGCCCAGAATCTGCGGCGGACGTCCGAGAACCGCACCGGCGAAAATCCGGTTGTTCTTGCCGATCTGGATGTTTTTGCCAATGACCACATGCGTATCAAGGACGGTTCCGTCTCCGATCCGCGCGCCTTCATCGATGAAACTAAACGGCCCGACAACCACATTTGAACCCAACTGGGCGCTGGGCGCAACAAATGCCGTAGGATGAATCTGACAACTCATAATCGTTAATACCTCCAAAACTCTAAAAAAATCCTGTTCTTACTCAAAATTAAATTTCGTCGTCCACAAGCATAAACTTAAGTTGTGCCTCAGCGACCACTTCGTCGTCCACCATCGCGGTACAGATACACTTGGCCGCCCGGCTGCGTACTTTGTCGGCTTGGGCAATCAGGATCAACTGGTCGCCCGGCACCACCGATTTTCGAATCTTGACCCCATCCATCGTCAGCAATACGGCCAGCTTACCGGTATGCTCCAATGTCTGGGCAAACAACAGGCCGCACACCTGGGCCAGCGCCTCAACAATGAGCACCCCCGGCATGACCGGCGTAGCGGGGAAATGCCCCTGGAAAAACTGTTCATTGAAGGTGACGTTTTTCACCGCGCAGATGCGATGCTCGCCTTCCACCTCAATTACTTTATCGACCAGCAAAAACGGGTAGCGATGCGGCAGTATCTTCTGGATCCGCCGGATATCCAGCACCGCTTTGCCGGAAATGCTCTTCTTTTGTTCGATCCGACGGGCCGTCTCTACCAGTCGCGCGACCAATTTCTGATTGAGCGAGTGGCCGGTCTTATAGGCGACGATGCGGCCGACAATCGGCCGACCAGCCAGACGCAGATCGCCGATCAGATCGACCATCTTGTGCCGCACGCACTCATCGGGATAGCGATAGGAATTTTTGATCGGGCCGTCGGAGCTGATGACCAGAATATCTTTGGGGCCAAGATGCGTCCCGATGCCCATCGCCTGCATCTGCCGCGCCTCGGCTTCCAGCACAAACGTGCGGGCGCGCGAAAGGTTTTGGGCAAACGCCGCTTCGTTCAGTTCGCACGAATAGATCTGCCGTCCGACGCCGGTATGCTGCGTATAATCCATATCATAGGTCAGACTCAACCCGGTGCCGTTGTAGGGCAGCGCGTAAATGCTCTTGTCGCCCTCGGCAATGCACACTGATTCGCTGATGATAAGCGGGCGCTGAAGGGCGTCCTGCATTTCGATGCCGCATTTTTGAAGCGTGCGAAAATACTCGTCGCTGCTGCCGTCAAGCCCCGGCAGTTCGGCCCCTTCCATCTCAATAATCAGATTATCAATGTCCAAGGCGTGAATGGCCGCCAGGCAATGTTCCGGCGTCTCGATGACCCCTTCGCCGCTCTGCAAGGCCGACCGGCGATCGCGCTGCACGATATTTTCCGGGCATACGGCGACCCGTACCGGCTCGGCCAAGTCTTTGCGCACAAACACCACACCGGTATCGGGTTCGGCCGGGCGAAACAGGACCCGTGTGTCCTTGCCGCCGAACAGTCCTTTACCGGCCACTCGGGCCTCTGTTTTAATGGTCTTTTGCTGCTTCAAGGTTCTCTATCTTCTTCGCAAGCATTTTAACGTCTTTTGCCAATTCAGGCAATTTCTGATAGACACTGATGCTTTTCATTTCGTCTCGCATCGGCCGTGCCGGATATCCCAGCATCTTTTGACCGGCCGCAACATCTTCGGTAATCACGGAGCGAGCCCCGGCAATCACACCACTGCCGATTACAACATTATCACTCGCGCCTGCGGCACCGGCAAATACCACGCCATCCCCCAGGACCGTACTGCCGGCCACCGCCGCCTGCCCGGCCAACAAACACGCCCGACCGATGCGTACATTGTGCGCGACTTGGACCAGATTGTCAATTTTTGTTCCGGCGCCAATAATAGTATTGCCATATTTGGCCCGATCGACGCAGCTATTGGCGCCAATTTCCACGCCGTCCTCAAGAATGACGCCGCCATTGTGCGGGATCAACTGGTGACGCCCGTCAATGAACGAATACCCGAACCCCGTCGCGCCAATCGTCGAATTGGCTAAAATAATGCAGTAATTGCCGATTTGGCAGCGATGATAGACCACCACATTGGCATCCAGCCGACAATGCGCCCCGAGGGTCGTGTCCTGTCCGATGGAACAGCCCGGACCAATGACCGTATGCGGTCCGATCTTGACCCCCGCGGCGATTACCGCCCGCGGCCCGATTGCCGCCGTCGCATCCACACACGCCGTCGCGTCCACCGTCGCAGCCGGATCAATCCCCGACAACGTCTTCAGCGACGGAGCAAAAAATGTCAGCGCCGCAATCAGGGCCTTATTGACATTGCCGACGGCCAGTTGTGCCGTCGGACAGTCCGGCAACACTTCGCCAACCAATACGGCCGCCGCTTGCGT
>JBFZBE010000357.1:0-4686 GCA_041308685.1 Phycisphaerae bacterium | reverse complement strand
ACTCAGAAAAACGGACAGTACGACTATTGGGCGCCCCGGACGCGCGAAGGCCACAGCGACCGCTGCACCGCGGCCGCCCTGGCTGTCCGCGCCGCGGGCGAAGGAATCGGTTTCGCCAGTACACCCGCAAAGCGCGGCGCCCGATGCACAACCAAACCGACAATAAACACCGCCAAAACGCCCGGAGAGATAAAGCCCTGACTTTCCTGAATGATGGTAAAGATACTGTGGCTTAATTTGGGGTTGCCCAACGCCGGAGCCAGGAAGATCGCTACGCCTGAAAAGAACACCACCGAAATGCGTCCCAGAAGTACAATCCCTTTTTGAGACGCTTGCGGCGCGAGGTATTTTTTATAAATGTCCATCGTAAAGATCGTCGATGCGGCATTCAGCAAGGCGGCCAACGAACTGACGATCGCCCCCAGCAGCGCCGCCAGCACAAAGCCGACCAAGCCGGAATTCTGCGGCAGTACTTTGCTGAGCAGTTGGCCCAGCGCGGAGTCGTATTTGTAGCCGATGAACTTTTCGGTATTGACCTTTGCTCCGGCAGCGCCGGCCGCCTGTTCGGTTGTGCGGTTATAGACATCCAATTCTGCCGCCAGCGCAGGGAACACGGTACTCATGGATTTATCGTCGGACTTGAATACCGAATAGGGCTTGACCTGAAGCGCATCATAGGCCGGCTGTGTCATCGGCAGGACATACGGATTGCGCACCCGCACGGCTTCCATTGCCGCCTGGTCGGGATAAATGGCCAGCATAAATGTTCCCGGCTGCCATGCGGCTGCGGCCTCGGCGGACGGTGAAACCGCCGTTTGCACCAGCGCTGTGGCCGGATTGCAGCGGGCGTAACGGGCGATCACGGCGGCGTTGTCGTGAACCGCCTTGTATTTCATATCGGGTGCAAACAGATTGAATGCGATGATCCCCGGAATGACGATGACAAACGGTATCAGAAGTTTCATAAATGCGGCGAAAACGATGCCTTTTTGCCCTTCGGCCAGCGAGGCCGAACCGAGCGTGCGCTGCGTGATGTACTGATTAAGCCCCCAATAGTAAAAATTGGGAATCCACAACCCCAGCAGCAGCGCCGTCCACGGCAGCACCGCATCATCGGACGGCAAAAACATATTGAGCCGCACACGGTTAAGTTCCATAAACCGCTGCATTGCACCCTGGTCGTCTGCCAGGGTCTTGACGGCCACGGCACCGGTCTTGATATCTTCGATATAGGTTGCCTGGCTGACTGTGCCGAGCATTTTGAAGGCGAAGATCATAATCACCGCCCCGCCGACAATCAGCGCACTGCCTTGAATCAAATCCGCCCAGGCGCAGGCCTTCAGGCCGCCGGCGGCGACATAGACCATCGCGATAATCCCGATCACCAGCGAAGCCATTGCCAGCGAAGGCACGACCGGCATCTGCATTTCATCGGCCATTGTATTGATCGTCAGGGCGCCGGAATAGGTAATCGCCCCCAGCAGCAGCATATAGATCAGCAGCATACACACGGCCATGATCATTCGCGCCCACTGGTTGTAGCGATACTCCAGAAACTCGGGCATTGTGTAAATCCCCGCCCGCAGAAAATACGGCAGAAAACAGAACCCTACCACCACGAGTGTGATCGCGGCCATCCATTCATAACTTGCGATCGCCAGCCCGACATGACTGGCCGCGTTGCCGCTCATCCCGACAAACTGCTCGGAAGAGATGTTGGCGGCGATCAATGAAAACCCGATCAGCCACCACTTCAATCCGCGCCCAGCCAAAAAATAGTCCTCGCCGGATTGCTCGTCGCGGCTTTTGTAAAGTCCAAGCCCAACAACACAAACCACAAACAAAACAAAAACAACGATATCCAAAATACCCATAATTATCTCCTATTTTAAAGTAACAGTTATGATGATAATATGGAGATATTATCAGTATTTTTTAAGATTCACAAGCATTTAATCGAAATTATGAGCTGATAATTGGATAATTATGATCGACACCAATCTGACCTCGGTGATTATGATTTCTAAATACGTCGCGCAGAAGATGTGATCTCCCACCACTGCGGCAAGATCATCAACATCTGCTCGATGCAAAGCGAATTGGGACGGCCGACGATTTTGCCGTATGCGACTTCGAGCTCCTTTCAACAGCCACATTCTCTATGTCGATGGCGGGATGCTGGCGTGTGTATGAATAGCCGCCCCGCTTTTGAGCGGCGGCCGGAATTTCATTGGCGGCTGGCGGATTTTTACTTGAACTTATGTGGTTTTGCTGTTACCGTTTCGTCTGACAGGCCAGACGGCTAATTGATTTGTCTAACCATGAAAGGGAATATGCGATGAAAATCCTCGGAATTAGTGGAAGCCCTCGAAACAACGCGGTATCGACCACCTACCGACTGGTCAAAACAATTCTGGACGCCACACAGATGCCTTATGAACTGATCTCACTGCGGGGGCTGAAAATCAACGGCTGTATCGCCTGCTTGGGCTGTGTTCACGACAATTGTTGCGTGATCAACGACAGCATGGCCGAACTGCGCGAGAAGATCGTCGAGGCGGATGCCTTCGTGATCGGGGCGCCCAATTACTATTCGACGATCAATGCGACGACGGTCTCGATGCTGGAACGCTGGTTTCAATTTCGCCATCGTACCGCCGATACACTGTGGGGCAAGCTGGCGGTTGCCGTGGGTGTCGGCGGCACAGAAGGCGCCGCCGCGGCTGACCAGATCGAGCGGTATATGTCCTACAATTTTATCGACACCGTCGCCAAAGTAACCACGCGGGGAGCGGCCAGTTGTTTCCGCTGCGGGTACGGTGAAACCTGCAAAGTCGGCATCCCATATATGCTCTATGGTGAAAATGTCAAGATCACCGAAGACGAAATCCCCGATCTGTCCCGCCAGCCGCAGACACGACAAGCCGCCGAACAGGCCGGCCGGCTGCTTGCCGAGCGGCTCAAATCGCACAACAAAAAAAACACTGCAGAAAAGATGCAGAAACAAATGATGGAACACTTCAAGCAAAGTGTTTGAAAGGAGGCGGCACAATGAGCAGAAAAATTGCGATTCTGTGTCTAACAGCAGTAATTGGGCTATTGGCAATGGCAATCCTAACCGCCGACGGCCGCGCCGCCGAGCGCAGCAGTCGGCAGTATGAAGTGTCCATAGAAGGGCAAAAAAGCGACACCGTGCGGATGATCGAGGCGTACGAGCGGCTCAGCGGCCAATATCTGACGCTGGTGCAGCAGAATCTGGCGCAGATGTCCGCAGCCGACCGGGACATTCTGGCCAAGCTGGAAACGATCGACAAAAAGCTCGACGATCTGTCCGCACGGCTGGCCAAGCTGGAAACGCCTGCAAAACCGGCAGCCGCACAGCCGGCGCCGACCGCGCCGGCTCCCGCTGTGCCGTAATCCCCTACAGCCGCAGCAATTTGGGACGATCCTGCTGAACCAGTCGGATCAGAGAATCGCTGTGGACATTGCGTTTGTCCTTCCAGACCCACAAGAGGATATCCCGCACCTGTGCATCGGTAAGCTTATCGACAGTTCCGACGGCCAGTTCGCCCGGTAGGCCGACCGCCTGTGCGTTGGCCAACAGATACGCCAGCCCGGCCGCCGCCCCCATCGCCATCTGCTTTGGCTCAATCCCCTGCTCCAGGCACAGATTCATCATGCCGAAAATACGGTCGGTCAGATCGAGCTTGCGCTGCGGGTCGCGGGCGGCACGTTCGACCGCATCATCCAGATAAGGGTTGGTCATACGCGTCAGCAAATCCTCGGCATACGCCTTGTAACCAGCGGACGTAAACAGCGGATCCCCCAGCGCGGCGTACTTGCGGCACAAAGCGACGCCGGACTCGTCAATGAACGCCGCACGGGCAATCGCCATCAGGTCGCCGTGCCTGGACAGCTCGGCCATCTTGCGGCAGCCGCGGAACGCCCCCAGATACGCCAGCAGCGCATGGATGGCGTTATGGCCGTAGAGCTTGGCCTCCTCAAACGGCAGAAGGTCTTCTTTTTCAATAAAGACCGCGATACCCGGTGTAAAGTTTGGAATATGGCACTTGGTGACGAGAATTTTATTAAACGCCTCGACCAGAAATGCCCGTTCAATGCCCGGAGCCATCGGCGCCAGTTTTTTGTCGGCGATCTCCGCAGGGTCGGCGATGACCTGGCTCATCTTGCCGATGACGGTATTAAGAAACTGCACCGGACGGCCGAATGCGATGGCTTTGGCCTTGACTTTTTCTTCGAGGATCTCGGCGGCGTGGTTGTTGTTTTCGGCAGTATAGATGAGCGTCGCCGGGGCGGACTTGGCGCTAAGCCCCTGTGCGATGAGCGATGCGACACTGTGAGCACCGCTGTCAAAAAAGTTGACCGATGGCAGGGACGTGCAGATTTCCGTCGAACAGCCAATCGCCTCAAGCAGTTTGCTGCGGTCGGCCTCGACCGTCGGGTTGTAGATTTCAATGCCCTTGATGTGCCGCTGTTCGACGCGGTCGGCGGCGGCGACATTGACGGCGTAGCTGCCGCGGTTGGCGCGGACGGCATCGACCATACGTTGATCGATCTCGGCAATCACAATACGGTCAAAACGCTTGCTGCCATAGGCCTCATTGACGAATAATCCGGATTGGATCGGCCCAAAGCCAAATCCGGTGAAGATATGACTTGCCATAC
>JBFZBE010000356.1:0-3817 GCA_041308685.1 Phycisphaerae bacterium | reverse complement strand
ATCCTCCCACTCGGCCGCGATCCGCTCGGCGCTGATGTTGGCGATCTTGTTCGCATGCCGCTGTATCGACGCCCAGGTCGCCGGTTCGATCGTAAAATCCAGCTTGACGGCAAACCGAACCGCCCGCAGCAGCCGCAAAAAATCCTCTGAAAACCGCTGATCTGGATCGCCAATTGTCCGCAGTACTTTGGCCTTCAAGTCGGCCTGTCCGCCGACAAAATCGTACAATTTCTCCTCAATCGGATCAAAAAACATCCCGTTGACGGTAAAATCCCGACGTGCGGCGTCCTGGCGAGCATCGCAAAAGGCAACCTGACTTGGCCGACGGCCGTCTTGGTAGCCGCCGTCGGTGCGAAATGTCGCCACCTCCACCTGTTTGCCGGCTAACAGTACCATCACCACCCCAAACTGCGCCCCAACCGACAGCGTCCGCCGAAACAGCTTAGTCACCTGCTCCGGCAATGCGTTGGTCGCCACATCAAAATCGCTGGGCACACGCTTAAGCAGGCGGTCGCGCACACACCCCCCCGCCAGCAGCGATTCAAACCCCCGCTCGCGGAGCCGCGTAATGACCTCTATCGCCTGTTTGTAATTCGACATAACCCCTGCAATTGGTCGATTACGTCTGACGGTCAATCAATACCGGTAATGGTCCGGCTTAAAGGGGCCCTCGGCCGCGACACCCAGATACTCGGCCTGTTTGTCCGTCAGCTTGGTGATCTGGCCGCCGATGGCCTGCACATGCAGACGGGCGACCTCTTCATCCAGCTTTTTGGGCAGGGTATAGACGCCGGGCTTGAGCTTCTCCGTGGCCAGCATAATCTGCGCCAGGCACTGGTTGGTAAAGCTGTTGCTCATCACAAAGCTCGGATGGCCGGTCGCACAGCCCAGATTGACCAGCCGTCCTTCGGCCAGGATAATCAGAGAACGGCCGCTCTTGAGCGTCCACTTATCGACCTGCGGCTTGATGGTGTCTTTTTGGGCATGGCCGCCGTCTTCCAGATAGGTCATCTCGATTTCGCTGTCAAAGTGGCCGATGTTGCAGATGATGGCCTCGTCCTTCATCTGCTCCATGTGCGTACCGCGAATCACATCGCAGCAGCCGGTGGCAGTTACGAAGATATCGCCCTGCGGAGCGGCCTTTTCCAACGTCGTTACTTCATACCCTTCCATCATCGCCTGCAGGCAGCAGATTGGGTCGATCTCGGTGATCATTACGCGCGCCCCAAGCGCCTTCATCGCGTGGGCACAGCCCTTGCCGACATCACCGTAGCCGCAGACGACGACAACCTTGCCGGCAACCATCACATCGGTCGCACGCTTGATGCCGTCGGCCAGCGATTCGCGGCAGCCGTAGAGGTTGTCGAATTTGGATTTGGTCACCGAGTCGTTGACGTTGATGGCCGCCAACGGCAACTCGCCGCTCTTTTGCAGTTGATACAGCCGATGCACGCCCGTGGTCGTCTCTTCGGATACGCCGCGGAGCGTCTTGGAAATCGCTGTCCAGTGGCCGGGCTTGGTGCGATAGCTCTCGGCCAGCCGATCCATAATGACGCGGAACTCTTTGTTGTCATACGTCTTGCTCAGCAGGGACGGGTCGTTTTCGACGCGCTTGCCCTGAATGATCATCATCGTCGCATCGCCGCCGTCATCGACAATCAAATCCGGCCCCGATCCGTCCGGCCAGGTCAGCGCCTGCTCGGTGCACCACCAGTACTCTTCCAGCGTTTCGCCCTTCCAGGCAAACACGGCGCTGCGTCCGGCGGCGGCAATGGCCGCGGCGGCGTGATCCTGCGTCGAAAAGATATTGCACGACGCCCAGCGCACATCCGCCCCCAGCGCTTCCAGCGTCTCGATGAGCATGGCCGTCTGGATGGTCATGTGCAGCGAGCCGGTGATTTTCAGCCCCGCCAGCGGCTTGGCTTTGCCGTATTTTTCGCGCACCGCCATCAGGCCGGGCATCTCTTTTTCGGCAAGCTGCATTTCCTTGCGTCCCCACGCGGCTAACGCCATATCCGCAACTTTATACTTGAGGCCGGCGTCAACCGCCTGCACTTTTTTTGTTCCGCTGTTTTGAGCCGTCTTCATGGACTTCCTTTGTCTTGAAATAATTAATTAAATATAAATTATAGTTGCACCGAACGTGGTTTTCAAGCTTTTTTTCCTCTTTATTCTCGCACACTATCCTGCAGCTTTTTATATAAATCCTTGACATCGTTTATGCGATGTATAAAATGATAATCGTTCTTATTATTATTTGTCTTTTAAGAAATAACCGAACAGCGGCAATGAAATTCGAATGTCGAATATCGAAATGCGAAACAAATCCGAATGTCAAAGATTCAAATTGACCAAAACGGTTCTTTTTTGACCCCCTCCTGCCGGTTATTGCGGCAGTGTTGTTTTTGACATTCTGTCCTTTGAATTTTGAATTTGTTTCGGATTTCGGATTTCGTGCTTCGGATTTAATCCGACCGAATAATCGTTTGATAATTCAAAAATCAATAATATCATATCGGTTTACTATGAAATACAAACGCAGCAAACAGCGGCAGCGATTGTTGGAACTGCTTGAGCAGACGGACACCCACCCTGCCGCCGATTGGCTGTACCAGAAACTCAAGAAGGAATTTGCCCGCCTCAGTTTGGCCACCGTGTACCGCAATCTGAATGTCCTTGTCGCACAGAAGCGGATTCAGAAATTGCCCTTTGTCGGCACGTACGACCGCTATGAAGTGATCAAGCACCCGCATTATCACCTGGTCTGCCGCGCGTGCGGCAGCGTGCAGGATTTTGATATGCCCCATGATGCAAAGATCGATCGGCAGGCGCAAAAAATGAGCGGTTTCGCTATTTCCGGGCATCGCATCGATTTTTTCGGCACCTGCCAAAAATGTCAACGCAAAACTAACCGATCGAAAGGAGTTTCCAATGGCTGACGAAAGCAAATGCCCCGTTACAGGCGCAATGAAAAAACAGACCGCCGGCGGCGGATTGTCCAATCGGGACTGGTGGCCCAATCAGGTGAACCTTAAGATTCTTCACCAGCACACCGAGAAAAGCAATCCGCTGGGCAAGGCGTTCCATTACGCCGCCGCCTTCAAGACACTCGACCTGCAGGCCGTCAAAAAAGACCTATATAAACTGATGACCGATTCGCAGGACTGGTGGCCGGCCGATTACGGCCACTACGGCCCGCTGTTTATCCGCATGGCCTGGCACAGCGCGGGAACCTACCGCATCAGCGACGGCCGCGGCGGCGGCGGCACCGGCAATCAGCGTTTGGCGCCGCTGAACAGTTGGCCGGACAACGTCAACCTCGACAAGGCCCGCCGTCTGCTGTGGCCGATCAAACAGAAATACGGCAGTAAACTCTCCTGGGCAGACCTGATGATCCTGGCCGGCAACTGCGCGCTGGAATCGATGGGCTTTAAGACCTTTGGCTTCGGAGGCGGCCGCGTGGATGTCTGGGAGCCGGAAGAAGACATTTATTGGGGTTCAGAGGCCGAGTGGCTCGGCGACAACCGCTATTCCGGCGATCGGAAACTTGAAAACCCGCTGGCGGCGGTGCAGATGGGCTTGATCTATGTCAACCCCGAAGGCCCCAACGGCAACCCCGACCCCGTCGCGTCCGGCCGCGACATCCGCACGACCTTTGCGCGGATGGCGATGAACGACGAGGAAACCGTCGCCCTGGTCGCCGGCGGACACACCTTCGGCAAATGCCACGGCGCCGGCCCGGCCACACATGTCGGCCCGGAACCGGAGGCTGCCCCGATAGAACAGCAGGGGCTGGGCTGGAAGAGCAGTTTTCGCA
>JBFZBE010000355.1:0-3963 GCA_041308685.1 Phycisphaerae bacterium | reverse complement strand
TCATTGATCTGGATGAACTGAACACCGGCCTTCGCCGCGAGGGCAGCTACTGCGCGATCGGGTCCATGCTGTCCAAAGCCGTCATCGGTTTATCCTCGATTGTCAGCGGCTATGTGATCGTCTGGACGGGGTTTGTCCAAACCGTCCATCCGTCCGCCGATGTGCTGCTGCGGATGCGACTCTTGTTTGTGGTGGTGCCGGCGGTGTTCTCCGCGGTATCGGCACTGCTGGCCTGCTCGCTTCCGATCTCGATGCAGCGGATGCAGCAGGTGCGGGAAACGCTGGACGCCCGCCGGACACAGAACACCGGCGCGGGCGGTTCCATTGTTGATTTGGCACAGGCCGCAACGGCTTGAAAAACATAAAAAGTAAGTGTAATGGATTAAGGATTTGTATTGATGACGAAAGAAAAAGAATTGCGTTTTCGCCATATTCATCTGGATTTTCACACCTCCGAGGACATTGGCGGCGTGGGCGCAGGTTTTAATCCCGATACATTTGCCGACACCCTTGTCAAGGCACATGTCAACTCCATCAATCTGTTTGCCCGCTGCCATCACGGCTGGCTTTATTACAACAGCAAGAGCTTTCCCGAATTGGTTCATCCGAATCTGAAAAACAAAAATCTGCTCAAAGAACAGATTGACGCCTGTCATAAGCGGGGGATCAGAGCGCCCATTTATGTGACAGTACAGTGGGATAATTACCATGCCCAGAATAACCCGGAATGGCTGGTTGTTACCAAAGACGGCAAACAGGATGGAAACCCGCCGTATGAGGCCGGATTTTACCGGTATCTGTGCGTCAATACTCCTTATAAAGAGTTCTTGAAAAAACATGTCAAAGAGATTCTGGATACGTTTGAGGTGGATGGATTATGGTTTGATATTATGCTCTATCGCGATTGCTCCTGTTTCTGGTGCCGCAAAGAGATGATGGAGAAAGGGATCGATCCGTCCGACGAGATCGCCCGAAAAAAATTTGGCGTTTTTATGCTTGATCGCTTCAAAACGGAAATGTCGGCATTTGTCAGAAAGCATAAAAAAGGATGCCATATTTTCTATAACGCCGGCCATGTGGGGGTTAGCAAACGCCCAATCAAAGAGGCGTACAGCCATTTTGAGCTGGAATCGCTTGCAAGCGGTTTTTGGGGCGTGATGCATTTTCCGGTGACCATCCGCTATGCAAGAACGCTGGGATTGCAGTGCCTGGGGATGACCGGCAAGTTCCATACGGCATGGGGGGATTTCCATTCCTTCAAAAGCCAGACGTTTCTGGAATATGAATGCATGAGAACCCTGGCGATGAACGCGAAAATCTGCATCGGCGACCAACTGCATCCGAGTGGAAAGATCTGCCGACATACGTATGACCTTGTCGGCAAAGTGTACAGACAGGTCGAAGAAAAGGAGCCGTGGTGTCATCACGCTGAGCCGCTGACGGAAATCGGTGTTTTCCATCCCGAAGAGTTTGATAACCGCAGTTTGTTTGATGGTATTAATCCGGCGATCCTGGGCGCAACCAGGATGCTTCAGGAAGGCGGCTATCAGTTTGATATTATCGACACCAAAGCGGATTTTGGACAATATAAACTGCTCATTTTGCCGGATGTGATCCCGGTTAACGGGGTGTTTGCAAGTCGGCTCAAAACGTATATCGACAAAGGCGGGGCGGTTCTGGCGACGTTCGAGTCCGGGCTTGATGAAAGCAAAAAGAAATTTGCCGACAGTATGTTTGGTGCCGCGTTGACCGGCGAGGGGCCGCGCGACCTTGAAGGCAATCTTGCGCGAGGCCGCGTTTACGGCAATAACAATTTTGCAGAATATGTTTTGCCTAATAAGAACATCGGCAAAGCACTTCCGCCAACCGAACATGTGATGTACCTGCGCGGAACACAGATCAAAGCCGTCGGCGGCGCCAAAACGCTGATGGAGAACGTAAAGCCCTATTTCGACAGGACGTTCCGGCATTATTGTTCGCATCTTCAGACGCCTTCCTCCGGGAAAAAAGGCACCCCGGCGGCAGTGAAAAAAGGAAAGGTCATTTATATGAGCCATCCGATTTTCACCGCGTATGAAACGTATGCGCCGGCATGGTGTCGGGAAATGCTTTTTGATGCGATGCAGATGCTGCTGCCGGACAAATTCGTGTCGCATACCGGCCCCCGATCGATCGTTGCCGCTCTGAATGCGCAGAACAAGAACAAACGATGGGTTCTGCACCTGCTGAATTATGTTCTCCAGAAAAACAGCGTCAAGGTCGATAGTGTATCCGACGTGATTCCGTGCTTTGATATACAGGTCAGCATCAAAACAGACAAACCGGTGCAATCCGTTGAGCTGGTTCCGGAGTGCACACCGCTGGCGTTTTAAAATAAAAATGGCCGGGTTGAATTCATCCTCGACCGGATAGACGGCCATCGGATGGTCAGCATCACATTTAAGTCTAAGGCATATATCTAATTAAGGACATTGGTTGATGATGAAAGACCAAGAATTGCGTTTTCGCCAGATTCATCTGGATTTTCACACCTCTGAGGCCATTGATGGCGTCGCGGCGGACTTTGACGCCGAGGTATTCGGCGATCGGCTGGCCGCCGCGCATGTCGATTCCATCAACGTGTTTGCCCGCTGCCATCACGGCTGGGTGTACTACGACTCCAAAAAGTTCCCGGAGCGCATCCACCCCCACCTGAAAAACAAGAATCTGCTTGCTCAGCAGATAGACGCCTGCCATCGCCGCGGCGTCAAAGCGCCGATCTATCTGCCGATCCAGTGGGATCAATACACCGCCGAGCGGCACCCGGAGTGGCTGACGATGACCGCCGACGGCAGACAGGAAGGCACGCCGCCCTATGAGGCCGGCTTCTACCGCAGCTTGTGCGTCAACACGCCCTATGTGGACTTTATCAAAGAACACATCGCCGAGTTGTTCGATATGTTCGAGGTGGACGGCTTCTGGATCGACATCGTCCAGCCCAAGGATTGCTCCTGCTATACCTGTCGGCAGGGGATGCTGGCGGCGGGGCTGGACCCATCCAAAACCGCCGTGCGAAAGGCATACGGGCTGGAAGTGTTGACCCGCTTCAAAAAAGACCTGACCGCGTTTATCCACGCGCGCAGCAAGGACTGTACGATTTTCTACAACGCCGGCCATGTCGGCGTCCGCGAGCGGCAGGCCAAAGACGCATTTACACACTTTGAGCTGGAATCGATCGCCGGCGGCTGCTGGGGGTATATGCACTTCCCCGTCGCGGTGCGCTATGCCCGCACGCTGGGGCTGGATTGCCTGGGCATGACCGGCAAGTTCCACACCGCCTGGGGTGATTTTCACTCGTTCAAAAACCCCGCCGCACTGGACTATGAGTGTTTCCGTATGCTGGCCTTCAACGCCAAGTGCTGTGTGGGCGACCAACTGCATCCGCGCGGCGCGCTGTGCAGCGCGACCTATGATTTGATCGGCCGCACTTATGCCGAGGTCGAAAAGAAAGAACCTTGGTGCGTCGGCGCCGAACCATTGGTGGATATCGGCGTCCTGAACCCCGAAGAATGGGATGTCCGTGAGCCGGTCGAAGGTCTGCACCCGTCGATCCTCGGCGTTTCGCGGATGCTGCAGGAAGGCGGCCACCAGTTTGATATCATTGACTCACAGGCGAATTTTGCCGATTACAAGCTGATCATTCTGCCGGACAACATACCCGTTTCCAATGCGATGGCCGATACGCTGTCGGCCTATGTAAACGCCGGCGGGGCGGTCATTGCCTCGTTTGAGTCCGGTCTTGACGCGCAGAAGAAACAGTTTGCAAGTCCGTTATTCGGCGTCGAACTGGCCGATGACGGTCCGATCGATGCGCAGGGGCGATTGGCGCGCGGCCGCTGGTATTATGCCGGCGATTTTGTGGATTATCTCAAGCCCGGCAAGACGCTCTGCGACGGCCTGACCGCCCCGGAGTATGTGATGTAC
>JBFZBE010000354.1:0-4834 GCA_041308685.1 Phycisphaerae bacterium | reverse complement strand
GCGCAGCGTCTTGGGCCGGGGGATATCGACGGTGATCGTTTTCGGCTCGGTGCGCAGCAGTGTGCGGTTGACGCGCGACGGCGGAAAAGACACCGGTCGGTCGGTCAGCAGGTCTTCCAGCAGCGCACTGACCTTCAGCGCTAGCGCACGGCAGACCGTCTTGTCCGTGTGAGTCCAATAATACAGCGCCGCATACAGCAGCCGCCGCGACTCGGCAAGGTGGTCTTTTTTGCGGATGCGCTGCCCCAGTTGCTTGATCGCGGCATTGACGACGGTTATATCCGCCGACATCAATTGTTTTTCCAGTTCTGCCAGCGACGGCTCTTTGGCGTACAAATGCAGCCGTTCGATCCACGGACGGATCCATTGGCCGTGGTCGTGAAAAATATCCGTCCGCAGATTGTGGTAGCGGATCGACTGACACGCCGAGTGGGCGCTCATCGCATCCATCGTCTCCGGCGTACAGATACGCACCGCTTTATACAGGTTGCCCGGCAGTGCATAGACGATCACCAGGCCGTTGTCGTCCTGAAAGAGCGACTTGAACGCACACAGCGATTTTTCGGTTTGGTCCAGCGCAAACGGAAACGCGCTCAACTGCCCTACCGCCTCGGTCAGCACGGCCTTGACCTTGGTGCGCAGCCGCTGCCTGGCGCCTTTGGCCGCCAAAAACAGCGCCAGCGTATAATCCGTCA
Source organism: Phycisphaerae bacterium (assembly GCA_041308685.1). Classification (GTDB taxonomy): domain Bacteria; phylum Planctomycetota; class Phycisphaerae; order Sedimentisphaerales; family Anaerohalosphaeraceae; genus T3Sed10-213. The sequence continues at coordinate 4,139 of JBFZBE010000354.1, read as the reverse complement.
TGGCCAGCCACCGCCAAAACTCATCCAGCAGGATGATCGTATCGGCCTGTTTGAGCGTTTCCAGCCAGTCCGGCTCGTCAAATGCCGGGCTGTTGGTCTTCAGTTCGCTGATGGTCGCGGCCAGCATTTGCGGCTGCGCCTGCAAAAACCGCAAACTGTGCAGCCGCGCCTCGGTGAGGTGCAGTTCCGAATAACACAGGTGATAAAACGCCCGCTCCAACACCCCCGTCAGGAACAAACGGCGCGTCGGTACGCTGCGTTTTTCGCATTGCAGCAGTGCCGCGTTCAGCACGATATCGTGCGGCAGCAGCGTAACACAGCCCTGCATTTGGCCGCATCGGCGCAACTGTATCTTCTTGCGAATAAGGAGGTTGAAGAAGTGCCGGTCGTGTCGTGCGATCTGTCTGGCCGCCTGCTCGGCCGCATACAGCAAAAGCTCTTTGCCCGCCGCGTCGGCAAGCTGGCCGTCCCAATGCACTGCACAGGACGCATCGATCGATATCCACAGGGTTGTGTCCATACAATCCACTGAGAGTATAGGTTTTGGTACGGTTTTACAAAAAACGCCTTAAATCATCGCTGATTATATAGTTAGCGATAGTCCAATGCAAGGGATATTTGGGAGAAACGGGGCAAGAACTCAAGAACCCCGGAACCCAAGAACGCAAGAATGTAAGAACGCAAGAATGCAGTGTGTGAGCATATTTTTGTACTCCTTTGAAAAGCCCCTGCAAGGGGCGCAATGATGTAGCCCCGCCCGTGAGGGCGGGGATTACGAGCGGCCAACCCACTCCTTTTTTTAGCTTGCGCAGCGGGCGCTATGCCGCCCGCTGCGCGGGCTAAAACAATCTATCCATCGTTCAATAAATGATTTAAAAATGTCAGAAATGATTCTCACACACGAACACAAGAATGGGGGAATAGTGCGGTTGCATTTGCGGTGGATTGGCGATATATTCAAATCAATGCACATTTACACACTTGACTTAACGGCGGCAATGGCTGCACTTTTGACGCATCAGGAGGCGTTTGAGATGTTCCTGCGCCTGCTGGTCGAACACAACAAAACCACCAACCTGACCCGTATCGAAACGCCGCAGGACATACGCACGCGGCATTTCCTGGATGCGCTGGCCGGATTGAGTGTGCTGGATAAAGCGGCCGAACAGAACACCGACTTTTCCATCATAGACATTGGCTCTGGTGCGGGTTTTCCGGGGCTGGCGATCGCGATCGCCCGTCCTGCCTGGCGGATTGTGTCGTTGGAAGCGACCGATAAAAAAGTGCGTTTTCAGCAGCAGGTCTGCCGGACGTTGGGGCTAAACAATGTCCAGGTGCGCCACGGCCGTGCCGAGATTGACGCTCACACCCCAGCGCTGCGGGAACAGTTTGATGCCGTAACCGCCCGCGCGGTGGCCGGGCTGGATGTGCTGGCCGAGCTGACGCTGGCGTTTGTCCGTCCGGGCGGCTGCGGCCTCTTTTGGAAAGGCCCGCACGGCCGCACCGAGGCATGCGCCGCACAACCCGCCGCCGCACAGATGGGCGCCCGTTTTACCGCAATGGCCGACTATGCCCTCAACGCGGCGGCCATGACGCTGATTGTCGCCGAAAAACAGACAAAATCCCCGCCGTTGTACCCCCGACAGCATTTTGGGATGATCAAAAAACACCCGCTGTGTTGACCTTTTATCGGACGGTCGTGTTTTTTTCATAATTTCCCCCAAAATCATCTGAGATTGCATTTTTTTGCAAAGTCCCGCATCGTTGCGGCCGATATGGGGATTGGCCGTCCGGCAAAATGCCCGATGGTCGGCTATCGGTCCTTATATTGTTTATTGCAACCTTGTTTTGATGAATGACCAAGCGAAAGGTATGATAATGAGCAGTCGTGTACTTGTGGCGGAAGACAACCCTTCCAATCAAAAGTTGGTCAGCATTTTACTGCAAAAAATGGGTTTTCAGGTAACACTGGTTGAAGACGGCCAGGCCGCGTTGGAAAAAATCGCCGCCGAACCGTTTGATTTGATCCTGATGGATATGCAAATGCCCATCCTGAACGGCTATGACGCCACCCGCAAACTGCGCGAAAGCGGCTGTAAACTGCCGATCATCGCCCTGACCGCCAATGCGATGATGGGCGATGAGGACAAATGTCTGGCCGCCGGATGCGATGCATACCTGTCCAAACCCATCGACCGCGCCAAACTAAATGAGATGATTGGCCGCTACATCCCCGTCAATGTGTAGCCAATCCGTCTCGTCTATGATTATCGAACCCCGCTTTTAGGCGGGGTTTTTTATTGTGTGGGTTTCTTGCTTGTCGTCATCGACAAAGGACGTTACAATTCCGTTCAGTTGTTTCCATTGTAGATGTCGGAAACGGCGTTATCAAATAAACAAACGACGAAATACCGGAAATAATACAGGCGTTCTATGCTTTTACCTGTTCGCACCAGTATAGAAACACGGCGTACCCCGTATGCCAATTATATTTTGATCGCGGTCAATATCGTGATTTTTATGCTCAGTTATTGGCCGCATCGGGTCGCCCCGCAAATCGTCGAGCCGCTGCGTCAATGGGCACAACCCTTTATGCTCTTTCCCGACCGGCCGTACATCTGGCAGTTTGTAACGTATGCCTTCCTGCACGGCAGTTTGATGCACATTTTTGGCAATATGTACTTTTTGTACATCTTTGGCAACAACGTCAATGACCGGATGGGGAACATCGGATACCTCTGCTTTTATTTGGGCGGGGCGGTCTTTTCCGGCTTGGGACATGCCATCTTGCACAGCAACGCCGTGCTGGGTGCAAGCGGGGCGGTCGCAGCGGTAACAGGGGCATATTTAGTGCTGTTTCCGCATACCTTTATCACGGTCATTTACTTTTTCTATTTTGTGGGGACGTTTGAAATAAAAGCGATGTATCTGATCGCATTAAAGCTGATCTTTTTGGACAATATCCTGGCCAAGCATTTTTCCACCGAAAACATTGCGTTTGATGCGCATTTGGCCGGTTACGGCTTTGGTATTGTTGTGATTATGGGACTTTTGGCGGCCAAGCTGCTCGAAGGCGGCTACGATGACCTGTGGGGTACGCTGCGGCAATGGAATCGCCGTCGGCAGTTCCGCGATACGGTCTCCGATGGCTCGCGAAAGTCGGTTTCCGTCAAGGTCAGCGAAGGTCAGGCGGCCGCCGATCCGGTTCTTGACCTGCGTGCCAGGATCGCTCAGGCAATCGCCCGCAAGGACAACCCGGACGCGGCCCGGCTGTACCAGCAGCTTCTGAATATCGACGCCAAACAAGTCCTGCCGCGACAGTCCCAACTGGATATGGCCAATCAATTGATGGCCGACGGCCAGTGGCAGGCCTCGGCGCTGGCGTATGAGCTGTTTTTGGCGTCCTACAACAATTATGAGTACGCCGAGCAGGTTCATCTAATGCTGGGGCTTTTGTATGGCCGATATTTAAATAAGCCCCAGCAGGCGATTGACTGCCTGCGGCGTGCCGAAGGCCGTCTGACGGATGCCGGCCAGCAGGCCTTGTGCTGCCAGGAGTTGGCCCGCCTGCAAAGTGCGTAACATCTGTACTGAAAAACAGTTGACAACGCCGACAGGCAGTGTTAGTGTGATATTTGTGTATAAAACATTCCGACTGTGTTATGTCGGCTTCAAGGCGAATGGAGTGCAGTTTTTTTTACGGAGATAGACGATGTACAGGAATAGATTATTGATGATTGGCTGGATTACATTGATGTCGTCGGCGTTTGTCTCGCTGGCGGTGGCGACGGAGGCGGCAAACGGCCCTCAGATCATTGGCAAACCCGCCGATGTGGTGTATCCGTTTGTGGCCGAGGTCAGCGGCAGCGATGTGTATGTGCGTTCCGGCAGGGGGCCGGGCTATTATCATTGCGGCAAGGTCAACACCGGCGATAAAGTTACCGTGGCCGAAGAGGCCGCCGGTTGGGCGAAAATCCTGCCGCTGCCGGAAAACTACTCCTGGATACACAAAAACTACGTCAAGGTCGATCCCAAAACACCCAAGGTCGGTACTGTAACCGGCGATAACGTCCGCGTCTGGGCGGGGTCGGATTTCATCGAGCCGATCCGTTCGTCCAGCTTGCAGACACGGCTGAACA
>JBFZBE010000353.1:0-3116 GCA_041308685.1 Phycisphaerae bacterium | reverse complement strand
TGGATCGGCTGCACGTCGGCCATAATCTTCAAATGCGCCATTTAGTGGATGTGACGCGAGCAGTTTTTGGGCTTGAAGGCACAGTAGAACACCGCCAGATGCTCAGGCCGCAGCTTGGCGGCGGTTTAAATCGTATCGTCCTTGTCAATCGCGTTGCAGATGTCGCGAATCTCTTCGGGCGTATAACCCAGCCGCTCCAGCGCCATCGGCACGGTGCGATTGACCAGCTTGAGCATGCCGCCGCCGGCCAGGGTTTTGTACTTGACCAGCGCGATGTCCGGCTCGACGCCCGTGGTGTCGCAGTCCATCATAAAGCCGATGGTGCCTGTCGGAGCCAGCACCGTCGTCTGGGCGTTGCGGAAGCCGTACTGCGAGCCGGCGTCAAAGGCGCTGTCCCAGGCGTTCTTGGCGGCGCTGAGCAGATAGTCCGGACAGTGCATTTCCGGGATGTTGTACGCATGGTCGCGGTGCATCCCGATAACGTTGAGCATCGACTGCTTGTTCTTTTCGTAGTCGGCAAACGCGCCCTTGGTCGCTGCCAGCTCGGCGCTGACGGTGTAGGCGTGGCCGGTCATAATGGCCGTGATCGCGCCCGCCCAGGCCCGTGCCGCATCGGAATCGTACGGCAGCGCCAAGCTCATCGCCAAGCAGCCGAGGTTGGCATAGCCCAGCCCCAGCGGACGGAAGCGGTGGCTGTTTTCGGCGATCCGTGCCTCGGGGTAACTGCCGGTATCGACGAGGATTTCCTGCGCGATAATATAGATGCGGATGGCGCGTTTGAAGCTTTCCACGTCAAAGCTGCCGTCGTCGGTGCGGAACTTCATCAGGTTCAGTGATGCAAGATTGCAGGCGGAGTTATCAACAAACATATACTCGCTGCACGGGTTGGAGGCGTTAATCGGACCTGCGGCCGGACAGGTGTGCCATTTGTTAATGGTGGAATGATACTGCAGGCCCGGATCGCCGCAGACGCGCGTGCCCTCGGCGATCAAGTCCATCAGCTCGCGGGCGGAGTGTTTCTCCAGCGGCTTGCCGGTGGTGATGCCGATGGTCGTCCAGGGCATATCCTTTTCGACCGCTTCCATAAAGGCATCGGTAACGCGCACCGACAGGTTGCTGTTCTGGAACATCACGCTGTTGTAAGCGTCGTCCGGCGTGTAGCCCTGCTCGATGAGCGCCCAGGCCTTCTTTTCTTCTTCGGTCTTACAGGTTACAAAATCTTTGATATCCGGGTGTTCAATCTTGAGCGACTGCATCTTGGCCGCACGGCGAGTCTTGCCGCCGGACTTGATGACCGCCGCGACCTGGTCATAGACCCGCATAAAGCTCAGCGGGCCGCTGGGCTTGCCGCCGCCGGACAGCTTTTCGCGGCTGCTGCGGAGCGTGGACATATCCGTGCCGGTGCCGGAACCGTGCTTGAACAGCATCGCCTCGCTGCGGGCCAGGCGCATAATATCCTCCATCGTGTCCTCGACGGACTGGATAAAGCACGCCGAGGCCTGCGGAAACTCATAGCTGCTGGTGCAGGGGATGGCTTTCTGCTGTTTTTCGTCCCAGTGGAAGTTGTGTTCGCTGCCTTTAACGCCATAGACATCGTACAGGCCGACGTTGAACCACACCGGCGAATTGAACGAGCCGTACTGGTTGACGCACAGCCAAGTCAGGTCGTTGTAGAAGTTTTCGGCGTCGGCGTCACTCTGGAAATAACCATCACGACGGCCGCGGTCGGCAATTGCCCGGCTGACGCGATGCACCAACTGCTTGACCGAGTTTTCGCGCTGGCCGGAATGGATGTCGCCGTAGAAATACTTACTAACGACAACTTTTGTCGCCAACTGGCTCCAAAATGCCGGCACTTCGCAGTCATTTTGCTCAAAAACCGCTTTGCCGGTCTCGTCAGCGATCTTGGCCTGCCGGGTCTCCCATTCGATCTCATCGAAGGGGTGAACGCCCGGGGTCGCAAAGTTCAAATCAATTTTTAGCCCTTTAGAAGACATATTCGGTACACTTTTCCAAGGTTGAAGACCAGAGTTCGTGGTTTTCTCGTTCATTTTGGGAATCCGTTCGCCAGACATCGTATGAGTCCTCCGTGATACACACTATATATAGTTTACACCCTTACTAATAATAACAACATATTGCCAATAACATCTACGCCACTATAGCGTTTGCGGATTGATTTTCAAGGCGAAAAAATCCAAGTTTTGTAAGATTTTTGTTAGTGCTTGTGAGCATTGAACCTACGGCAACAACTTTTTTTCATAGAACGGGGCGCATTTGTTTGGAAAAAACCCGTCGAGCGGTTAGACTAATCCGCTTAACTATTTAATAAGACTATGGATAGAGACAATTTGAAGACCGATTTACGGCTTAAAACACTCAATGGCACAATTTGGCGGCTGGCGTGGCCGGCGATTGTCGAAAATATGCTTTTTTCGACCGTGCTGCTGGCCGACACGCTGATCACCGGCTGGTTGCGGGACGAGCGGATGCTGGCAGCTACAGCTATCGCAGGGTTGCTGATGTTCATTATGAACGCCCCATTTATTGCGCTGGCCGCGGCGGCCAACTCGATTGTCTCCCGGAGCTGGGGGGAAAGGGATTACCTGACCGCGCGGCACTGTGCCGGGATGGCGCTGGGACTGGCGGTCGGACTGGCAGGGGTATTATGCCTGGCGGCCCAGCCGTTTGCCGACTGGGTTGTGCGGTTGTTCGGGGCGGCACCGGAGGTGGCCCCAATCGGCGCTGCATATCTGCAAATTCTGCTGCTGAGCGGCTTTTGCGGATTTCCAATGATGGTTTCCAACGCCATTATTCGCGGCACCGGAAACACCTACAGCCCGATGTGGATTGCCGGTTTGATGAATGCGGTCAACGTTCTGTTCAGCGTCCTGCTGGCGTTTGGATGGCTGGGGCTTCCGGCGATGGGCGTCTATGGCGTTGCCTGGGGGACTGTCATTGCCCGCGGCGTTGGATTTGTTCTATCGGCGGGGTATTTAATACGGCCTGCCGGGGTCGGCGTTGCGCCGCTTTATCTGATCCGCCGCGATCGGCGGCTGCTGGAGCGGCTGTGGCACCAGACATGGCCGACATTTGCTGAACGGTTCACAAATTCC
>JBFZBE010000352.1:0-5162 GCA_041308685.1 Phycisphaerae bacterium | reverse complement strand
GGCGGCATCCGGCCAGCCGTGCGGCCGCCAGCGTCAGATAGTTCAGCGTCGGACCGTGATATTCGTTCGGGTCATAAGTGTACACCCCGCGTTCCAGCAGTTCGATGAACTTGGCCGCCTGCACCGATTCATCGGTGTGCATCGGACGCTGAGGCAACTGGTACACCCGAAACCAGAACCCGAACGCAAGCGCCGCCCCGAACAGCAAACACCCTGTGCGTGACAGCTTCATCGGCGATTATCTGCCATAGACTTCCACTTCAATGTAGTGGTTGTAGTCGTTCTGGCTGTTGCCTTTGCTCCACAATTTGACATAGCGTCCCTTGACGCCCTTGGCGTCGATCAGCTTACCCTCGGATGTCTCGACATAATTCATATTCGACCCTGCGCCCAAGCCAAGGGTATTATCGGCATCGTTGTTAAAGACCGTAACCGCGTCGATGAATTCGGGGTCTTTGGATACCTGCACCACCACATCAAAATAGACCGAGGGCGTGCGATGAAAATGCCAGGCGACAATGGCGTAAATCTCATGCTCTTTTTCCAGGTCGATCACCACCCACTGCGCAAATGGCCCCAGCTCGACCACGCTGCCGTCGGTGGCCTCTTTATCGCCATCAACAATCATCGGCAGTTCACCCATAAACGGCATCGATTCGGACGCGGTTACGGGCTTTTTCAACGCCACATTCGCCACACCCTTAGGCGCCAAAAACGGCGGGCGGTCTTTGCCCAGCGGCGGCTCCAGATTGGTTACGCCTTCCAGATTCTGCGGCGTGCCGACAAACATCGGCTTGGGCAGCGTCAGCGGGATAGCAACCAACTCTTCCTGCACCGGCGCGGGCGCGGCGGCGGGTTCCTGAGGCGCAGCCGCCGGAGCAAGGGTGTCTTGTATGGGGGTTTCGACCGCCGGAGCTTTTTGTTCTTGCGGCTGCTGCGGCTGTTCAGGGGCCGCGGTGTCCGTTTTTTTGCCGCATCCGGCCAATGCCGCAGCGATAAGGATTAAAAGTCCTGCCATCATCATTTTTTTCATTGCATAACTCCTATAATAAAGTTCCATTTTAACTGTCTGACCGCAGCGGCCGTGCCGGTCGATCCAGAAGCCGATTAGCCGCCGCATCATCAACAAAACATTCCGCCGCAGGGTTCCACTGCAGCGGACGAGCCAATTGTATCGCCATTACGCCCAAATGGCAAATGGTAGATGAACGATGCCCGATTTGAGCATCGCATATCGGTTTTCGCCGCGTCCGCACCGCATCCAGAAAATCCCGGACATGGTCATCGCTGCGAACGGCGTGTTTTTCGCCTGCACCCAGCGGCTCATTGAGTATCTGCGGGTTGGAGGCCTCGATCATCCCGCGGCTGACCGCCAGCCAGCCGTCCGTGCCTTCAAATGTGATCAATCCCGAATACCCCCGTTTTGAGGGTTCGCCGGTTTTGCAGATCACCTGCACGCCGTCGGCATATGTATAGCATATCTCCAGATGGTCGGGCGTATTGAACAGCCCATCGGAGGGTATCTGGCCGCGGCCTTCGATACACACCGGGCCGGACGCATCCATCCCCAGCGCCCACTGGGCGATGTCCAGATGATGCGAGCCCCAATTGGTCATCTGGCCGCCGGAATAATCTGTAATAAACCGAAAATTAAAATGACACCGCTGTGGCGTATATGGCGTCCACGGCGCCGGACCCAGCCACAGATCATAATCGAATCCGTCGGGAACCGGCTGCGGCTTCCAATCCGTGGGGTTGGCAACGCCGTTGGAGGGTATCTCAATCACAATACGCTCCAGTCGGCCGAGCCGCCCGTTCCACACACACTCGACCGCCTGCCGAAAATAGCGGTCGCTGCGCTGCTGGGTCCCGGTCTGGAGAATACGGCCGTACCGATCCACCGCATCGGCCAGCCGCCGTCCTTCGGCAATCGTCAGCGTCAGGGGCTTTTCGCAAAAGACATCTTTGACTGCATTGACCGCCGCCAGCGAGATCGGCGTATGCCAGTGATCCGGCGTCGAGTTGATGATCACATCCACATCGTCCCGCGCAATGATCTGGCGAAAATCCTTCGTCCCGTCCGTCGTCTTAAGGCCGGCAACATGCAATGCATTCTCAAGATGTTTGCGGTCGCAATCGCATACAGCGGCAATTTGCACGCCTTGAGTACCTAAAAAATTCTTCAGGTTATTGCCGCCCTGAGCACCGACGCCGATGCAGGCCGCGACAATCCGATTGGACGGGGCGTCTTTGCCCAGCACGCTCGACGGTACGATCGTCGGCATTCCGGCAAACAGCCCCGCCGCCGCGGACGCCTTCAAAAAACGGCGACGCGAAATCGAAATTTTATCAGACCGTATTATCTTCATTCTATTCGGCTTTGGGCGACTGCAATCCCATCTCAACCGCTGCCAGATACACCGCAAAACCAACAATAAACGACATCAGGGTTTCAAGCCCGTAGGCAAAACCGATCCCCGGCAATACACCCAAAATGCCCACAATAAATCCCGCCGCCCAAGCGACATAGCCGGCCCAGTTGATGCCTTTGCGCGGCCCGCTCCATCCGCCGCTGCGGAGGTAATCGGCCGTCATAGCGCCGATGATCGGACCAAACGAAGCGCCGATAATCAGGAAAAAGCCGACCAGATTGTTGGCAATCCCGGTTGCCGCCAGCACCACGCCGACGCACCCTGCCGCAAGGGTCATTCCCAGACGCGGCAGTTTGGGGAACATCGTCGAAAACGAATTGGCCGCCAGAAACGCACAGAACCCCGTCGGACAAATGCAGGCGATCACAAATACCCAAAACATCACCTTGGACAAACCGCCGACCTGACCGATCGAATCAATAAAAGCCGCAAACACATTCAGCTTGCCGGTGCCCATCCCGCTGGAGACCGCCAGCAGCGGATTGTTGCCCATCGCGCCGGCGATTGTCAGCAAAGCGAATGTGCCGGCCACCAGCGCCGCGACCGTTACGCCGACAAAGCCGCCCATCACCACGTCTTTTTCATTGCGGCTGTTCATCGCAAAGTCCGCCCCGGCGGCTCCGGCAGTGGCAAAAAAGCCCGCTGTCGCCTGCAGCGCCGCAAACATCCCCAGCCCCAGCACAGGGATGATCGGAATCACACCGGCCACCTGTACCGCCGAACCGAACTTGCCGACGCCGCCGATATTGGCAAACGCGGCAATCACAATCGCCGCCAGCGGAAAAATCGGTATCCAGCTTGACAGCCAGCCCAGCCAGCTTATCCCGACCGCCCCGACAAAGGCAAATGCCAGTCCCCAAATCGCACACACCAGCCAGAAAGCCGCCGTATTCGGCGCGGCGGTTTTCTCTATCGCCTGCATAAAGAAGGATGCCGCCGAAAATGTGAACACCGCATGCCAGCCAATCTGCAAGACGCCCATCAGCAGACCCGGCATCACTATACCGCCCTGAGCGCCAAACGTGGAAGAGCCGACGACATACAGCGGCATTCCGGTCTTAAAGCCAAGCATCCCCGGCACATAATACAGCATCAGACAAAACAACGACCCGACCAGCAGGCCGATAAATCCCGCCCATACGCTGCCATACTGCAACGCGCCGGCCATGCCCGCCATAAACGGCACGGACAAAAAGATGCCCGCATACGAGGGAGCGGTGTTTTTGTACCACGGGGCGCGGTTGTCCATCGGATTGGGTTTTGCCGCCGCCAGATAATTCGGTAAACTTGTGTTTGCCATAAAAGGCCTCCTTAAAAAAACGTTTTAGATGTCCTTATCTTTTCTGATTTCTCCGCGCATCAGAATATACAAAGTTAAAATCGCCGTCAGCGCAAACAGCAGCGCACTATAGCGATGCAGATCAAACAGGAAATGCTGGCCGTCCGTGCCGAACAGCGGGGTCATACTCAAGACCATCGACAGCACAAGCGGCAGCGTCAGCGCCGCCAATATCCAAAAGCCCGCTTTGGCCGCCGCCGGCGAATCCATCAGACAGCAGCAGCGCGGATTTTCTTTGCGCGCTTTCCACAACGCGGCCATTTGTTCCACATCGCGTTTCTCAAAACTGTACCGCTGGGCGCCGGTTACTGCGACCGCTGCCGCACAGACAATAAACACCGGCGCCAGCGTTGCATGCAGCATCAGCCAGATACCTTCCAGCCGTCCGCCCAGCAGCAGCGGAACAAAACCGGTTAACAGCAGAACACAGAAACTCAACAGCCCAACCCAAAACGCCAGCACACGAATTCCCACTCCCCAGTGCAGATTCGGCCCCAGAAGCAAATCCCACAATTGCGCGATCCGCAGGCACACAAATCGTACCGGCCTGAAACCGCATCGAAAGACCACGCTATGTGCGGCAACGAAGAGCAAGACCGCCCCAAAAGCAAAAAGCGAAATCTCTTTAAACATCATTCGACCTCCTGTACGCAAGCCCGCGACACGGCCACCAGCGCCTTTAAGCCATACACCAGCAGCACCAGCCCGATCAGCCCGCAGCCCAGAAACGCAACAATTTTAAGCATCGGCCTGAATACAAACGAAGCATTGAACGCCCACATATAGAGCCGGTCGATCCCCTGCAATTCGACCGTTTGCACAAACCGTTTGTCGCCCTGGAGCGGCGTATCGGTAGGGACACCGCCGAAAAAGAACGGCGAATCGGTCGTATGGCAATCCGCACAGCCGCGCACGCCCAGCGATTGTGCCGCAGGGCGCACATCGTGCGCCATCGGCCAACTGTACGCCCCCGCCGCCGGATGCGGCGCAGAGGTCAACCCTTTTTCGCCCTCCAACTGATACAACAGTCCACCGGCGATATAGACCGGCATCGCTTCGGGCTGTCGTTCTTTAAGCCGCGTCAGCGTCTGGACAATCTGTTCGTTGGTCAAGGGCCGCCAGTCGTCCTGACGCTCCACCTCGACGGATAAAATATCTCTGGCCGCGGCCAGCACCCTGGCCGGCGGAATCGGCACCACCGCATCGTCGGCCAGCGTCGCCCAGAATGCCGGCCAGATCATTGCATAGGAGCCGATCTTGCCATCGCTGCCTTTAAGCAGCACCGGCGCGTAGATATGCGGCAGCCGTATGTCCTGCTTGTGTTTGCCGTGCAATCCGATTTTGTGCATCCGCGCGGTGCGCCAGCGGCCGGCAGTATCCTGCGGCCATGT
>JBFZBE010000351.1:0-7372 GCA_041308685.1 Phycisphaerae bacterium | reverse complement strand
GACGGCGCCGGATTCATCGGCCCGCGCGGCGAACGTTACGACACCATGCCCACGCAGGATCAATTGCGTTCCGTCTATGGCTTTTGACCGTTATCCGTCAACAGTTATCAGTTAATGCAGGGTGTGTTTATGTCAGAGTTGGATTTGGAACGGGTCAGAACATTGCTGAATGGTCAGCGTTTTGCTGCGCTGTGTACCAGCGAGAAGGGCTGGCCGTATGTCAGTTTGGTGGCGCTGGCGGCGGATGCGTCGCTGCGTAAGGTGTATTTTGCCACGCCGCAAAAGACGCAAAAAACCGCCAACCTGCAGGCCGACAGCCGTGTGGCGCTGTTGGTCGATGACCGCTCCAACCGTGCCGAAGATTGCCAGGCGGGTATGGCGGTTACGATCTTAGGGCGCGCCGCATTGCTCAGCGGAGCCGCCAGGGACGACGCCGTAACGCTTTATCTGACAAAACACCCGCATCTGAAATCCTTTGCCCAGTCGCCGGACACCGTTATGGTCTGTGTGCATGTCGAACGCTGCCGTCTGGTCGAACAATTCCAAAAGACCACGGATTTAGTTTTTAGTTCGTAGTTCGTAGTTCTTAGTTCTTAGTTCGTAGTTCATCGTTCGTAGATTACATCCCTATATTCCTACATTCTTATGTTCTTGAGTTCTTGAGTTCATCTTCTCTGCCTTCTGTAATGACTGTCGGATTGCGCTTTTATCGGACGGATAAAAAATTTAATTTTTTCTCCCGCGTTTTTTTGCACATCGGCCAATTGTTTTCTACATTTTCAGTGTAAGCAGCAGGCAGTCGGGCGACAAACGGCTGCGGAATTCTTTGACAATTGAATATCGGCCTTGAAACGCGGATGACAAAATAAAACAAAAGCGCGGCAGCGCGAGCTGCCCGATCCATCGTAACCCTGTGGGTTGCCTTAATCCGGCGGCTTGCGCCGCTCGGCTTTTGTGATGGGCTAAAGCCCATCCTACACGGCCGTTATACCGAACCCAGCGACCTTTGTGTCGGGGCGAAGAACGGAACTGTTCTCTTCGGCCGGAAAATCAGATTGTAAGAGGAACCACAGATTTCGCAGATTACACAGATTATGATTTTTACCATGAAGATCATGAAGGACATGAAGAGTTATAAATTAATTCTTTATGGGCTATATGTGCTTCGTGGTGAAATCCCAAATCGGTGAAAATCTGTGGAATCTGTGGTTTCTAAAAAACGAAACAGGTTATGTAAAAACGATACCGAAAACAGAACACAAGAAAAGAAAGGGTAGTCCAATGAAAAAGAAAGGTTTTACACTGGTTGAAATTTTGATCGTGGTGGTCATCCTTGGCATTTTGGCGGCCATCGTGATCCCTCAGTTCAGCGACGCCAGCACGCAGTCGAAGGTCAGCAGCTCAAAGAGCAGCTTGCAGACCCTGCGGTCGCAGATTTCGCTGTACAAGATTCAGCACAACGACATTGCTCCTTTGTTAGCTGACTTCGAAACGCAGATGACCCAAAAGACCAATGCCGCCGGCACGACCAATGCAGGCGACGGCCCTCTTCTGTTTGGTCAGTATATGCAGGCGATTCCCAAGAACCCCTTCAACAACAGCGTAACGCTGGCTGCTGCTGATGCGGCGGGTGTCGGCTGGGTGTACGATGAGGCGACCGGTGACATTCGCCTTGGTGGTGCAGGCGGAACCGATATGAATGGCGACGGTGACAATACCGATGCCGACGAAGTCCACCTGAACTGTTAAGTTAAACGACAATCAGCCGGCCGGTTTGCGAGATTCGCAGCCGGTCGGCTGTTTTATTGATGATTGTCGATTGACGATTGACTATTTTTCTAAAAGAAGCGTTTTTCGAGGCCGAGTTGTAGAAAGCACTAAACATTAAGCACTAAATTCTAAACAAAAATTAAAAAGCATTCACTTTATTCTTTGTGAATTTGTTTAGGATTTAAGATTTAGAATTTTTAAAATTTCAAATAGAGGCGAAGCGAACCTTACGAGGGAAAGAACAATGAAGCTGTTTAAGAAGACAGAAGTGATCATCGTAGCAGCGGTCTTGTGCGCGGTGTCGATGATGACCTTGCCTAAGTTCAGCAAGGCCGGAACCGACCAGCGGCTCGATACGCTGTGCAGCCATTTGCAGTTGGTGCGGTCGCAGCTTTCGCTGTATCAGATCCATCACGAGCAGCAGTGGCCCAGTCAATCGGCGTTTGTCCGTCAGATGACCGAAAAAACCAACGTCAAGGGCAACAGCAATCCCCTTGACGGTGCGGTCGTTTTTGGACCTTATCTGCAGAGCATCCCCGTCAACCCCTTTACCGGCGGCAATGCGGTCAACGGCAGCGACTGGCTGTATGACGAAAAGACCGGTCGATTCGTCAGCGCCGACGACGGACAGACCAACGGGATCGTGCATAAGAACCTGTAGGAGAAAGCACTAAATTTTAAGCACTAAATTCTAAGCAAAGTTTTAATTTTAGAATTTTGAAAATTCAGATTTGTTTATGATTTAGTGCTTAGTGCTTAGAATTTATTATTGTCGAGGCGGACTGTATGGGAACGAGGCGATTCAGATTGACGGCTGGGGAATGGTGTATCCTGGTCGGGGTTATAGGGCTATTGGCGGCGGCAGTAAGACCGAGCGTGTCGCAGGCGATGGTTGAGCAGCGGCTTACCGATATGGTAGGTCGGCTGTACGAGGTGCGGGCGGCGGTGTCGCGCTACAAAGCCGACCACGCCGGTCTGTATCCCGGCCAGCGGCATCCGGGCGGCAATGTTGATGCGGCGGCGTTTGCGGCCGATCTGACCGGGGCGGACGCCGGGTGCGTCAAGCCGTATCTGCCGGCGATGCCGAAAAACCCATATCTGGCCGACGCCGAGGCGGCCGGACGGGTGATTGTAGTCAATGATCCGGATGCAGCGCCGGTAATTGATGGAAAAGCCGGATGGTGGTTCAACGCCGCCACCGGCCGGTTCTGCGCGCTGGACAGTGCGTTTCACGCGAAATACTGAGGCAAGAAGAACACAAGAACTCAAGAACTCAAGAACATAAGAATGTAGGAATATAGGGATGTAATCTACGATTACTATGAACTACGAACTACGAACTAATAATCGTCAATCGTCAATCGTCAATCGTCAATCACAGGGTTTCACCCTGCTTGAGGCGATGATGGCGATGGTGCTGCTTGCGGCGGCGGCGGCGGGGGTGCTGCTGCCGTTTTCGTCCGCGGCGGCGGCACAGGCCGAAGCGCAGCGGCGCGTGGCGGCAGCACGCATAGCCGCCGATGCGATGGAAACGCTGATCGCCGACGGGACGCTGGTCTGGGACGATTTTTATGCGCACTACAGCGGCGCCGCGTATGCGGATTTGACCTGCGAGGTGCAGACGCAGGCGGACGCCGTGCTGCCCGGCCTGACGCTGGTAACGGTAACGGCCAAGTATAAAAATGTGCCGATGGCGACATTGAAGACGCTGACGGGGAGTTGAGGAGGAAGAACACAGAAGTCAGGAGTCAGGAGGTAGAGAAGAGGTTTAGCCACAGATTAACACAAATAAACACAAATTAAGATAAAAGCACTAAATCATAAATAAATTAAAAAAACTAAAACAAGGGTTTTAGACACAGATTTCACAGATTACACTGATTTTTATTTAAAAAGATTTATATTCTGTGTTTGTCTGTGTTAATCAGTGTCAAAAAAAATATTTTGTGCCTTTTGTAGTAAAAAAATCTGAGGTAATCTGTGTTTATCTGTGGCAAAAAAAAACTTAAAGCTGCTTTTACGCTCGTGGAGCTGCTGGTTGCGCTGATGGTCGGCTCGATCGTGCTGGCGGCGGCGGCGGCGATGGCCTCGGCCATGAGCAGCGGCAAGGCCGCCACCGAGCAGATGAACCGCAGCGCGGCGTATGTCGGCCAGCTTGGCATCCGGCTGTCGGATGCGGTTATGCGTGCCGAAAGCATTGCCGCCCGCGTCGGCGGTGTGGAATTGGGCTATTCCGGCGGACAGACAGTGGCCATCTATACCGACGATACACAGCGGATCGTGATGGAAGACAGCGGCGGAATGACGGCGTATTATTCCGATCCCTCGCAGGCCAATGTGGCAATCTCGGCTGTCAGTCCGGATCGTGTAACTGTGGCGTTTGATCTGACCGAAAACGGACAGAGCCAGACGTACCGAATGACGATGGCCAAACGCGGTGGAGTGTGATGTATAATAGATTTACTACGAAAAACACGAAAAGCACAAAATAAAAAACTAAGTTAAAAAAAGTATTAATATTTGTAAAAAACATTTTTTGTGTGTTTAGTGCATTTAGTAGTAAAAAAAATATGTGAAACTTGTGGTTGCTTTTATGATGCACTACGAACTAAAAACTACGAACTCTTCCCGTCGCGGCGTGGCGATGCTGGTGGTGTTGTTTTTGGTCATCGGCGTCGCGGCGATCGGGATGGGCATTTTATACCGGTCGGATATGGCGCTGGCGGGCGGGCAAAATTACGTCCGGCGTGTGCAGGCCGACTATCTGGCCTGGGCGGGGCTGGAGGCGGCTCGCGGGCTGGTGCTGGCCAATCCGGCTGCGCCTGCGGCGGCGCTGCCGGTGGGGCTTGCGCTGCAGGATGGGTTTGCCTGCTCGATCAGTCGGCTTGAACTGATCGAGGACGTCGCGTTCAAGACCTATGCGGTACACTGCAGCGCGGCGCATCTTGAGCCAGACGGCGCCGCAGGCACACGCAGCGCACTGGCTGCCAAGATCGTCTATGACCCCGTCACGCTGAAGGCGTGGTTTGTGGAGATAGAGAGATAGCGTTTAGTTTTTAGTTCTTAGTTCTTAGTTCGTAGTTCGTAGAAGACGCAACCGCTGATTACCAGCTTCCAGCTACCAGTTTTTGCTGGCGGCTGGCGGCTGGCCGCTTTTTCTCCATTCTTCATTCTCAATTCATTTTTTCCCGTCCGATAATGTTTTTGTTTCAAATAGCAATGGGTTTTGTGCGCATTTTTTGGCGGGGTGGGTTTTATATCTTATATTATATAGTGCAATAGCTTTTTTTAGGGGGCAGTTTTGTTTTTTCAACGCTGAAAACAGCGTTTTTTGTCTTTTTTTCGGGCGGTCGAATGCAGTGAATGTCCGCCGGATGCCTGCTGTGCTGTCGCGTTTGAGCGGTCTTCGAGGAAATTGCCCGGCCGCGTGGTTAAGCCGACCGGCGCGAATGACGACAAGGAATGTGATATTGTGTCGCGCTACGAACGCGATGGATTGTGCGCAGAAAGGCATTTGTTATGAAACGATGGAAAACAGCCGGTCATCTCGGCAGGACAGCGGCGTTTACGCTGGTTGAGATCATTGTGGTGGTGGTGATCCTGGGCATTGCCGCCCTGATCGCCGTGCCGATGATGTCCAGCGCCGCCGATGTGCAGGTGCGCGGCGCGGCCAATCGGCTTGCGGCGGACTTGGAATACGCCAAAAATATGGCCATCACGCATCAGAAACTTTACTCGGTCGTATTTGATACGGACGCCGAGTCGTATGTTGTTCAGGACAACACCGGCACTGCAATTCCAAACCCCGTCAATCCCGCACAGACATTGTCGGTTGTATTCCCCAACGAACACGGCCTGACCCGCGTGGCGGTCGAAAGCGCCGCGTTTGTGTCCTCTGCGGGTACCGATGCGGCGGTAACGTTTGATTATCTCGGTACGCCTTACGGCGGCACGACAGACGATGCAGCCAACACGCTCAACAGCGGGATTGTTACGCTGCGCGATATGAGCGGCAATTTTGCGCTGGAAGTCCGGGTCGAGCCGATGACCGGTTATGTAACGATCGCATCGCCTTAATACAGGCAGGAAGATATCGATGTTTGAGATGCTGTTTCAACCTAAAGCACGCCCCATCGGGCTGGATATTGGTCATACGATGATCAAGATGATCCAGCTTGCGCGGACGGACGACAGTTGGCGGGTGGCCGCGGCGCAGGAGGCCGAGCTGGATTCGCATCTGGAAAACGGTTCTGCCCAGTGGCAGGCGGCGGTTGCCGAGACGGTGCGCCGGATGTATCAGCAGGGCGGGTTTGTCGGCCGCAGCGCGGTGTCGTGTCTGTCGGGCGATGTGCTGAAAATCAAGAGTATGCGGACAGAATCCACGCAGGACGATCAGATCGAGCGGTTTATCGCCGACGAGGTGGCTCCGCGGTTCGGGCTGAACGCCGCGCTGGATGAGATTCGCTATACCGTGGCGGGCAATGTCTATCAGGGCGAGGACATTAAAAATGAAGTGCTCTTTTTCGGTATCGACCGCAATCTGCTGGCATCGCACATTGCGCTGATCGAGCAGTGCGGGCTGGAGCCGATCGCCATTGACACGGTTCCGGGGGCGCTGTTCCGCAGTTTTCAGGCGACGCTGCGGCGGCGCGAGGATATGGAGGTCGTCAGCGTCTTTGTCGATTTGGGAGCCAAATATACGACCGTGATCATCGGACGCGGTCAGGAGATGGCGTTTATCAAGCAGATTCCGCTGGCCGGACGGCAATTCAATGAGCAGGTCGCCCAGCGGCTGAATTTGAGCATAGAAGAGGCGATGCGGCTGCGGCTGCGGCTGCTGGATGCGTCGGCGGACGCGATCGACCCGGCCACGGCCGCGGCGGTGCGCGACGCGATGAGCCATTCGGTCGAGGAACTGGCGCACGAGATCGCTTTGTGCTTTAAGTATTATGCGGTTGCGTTTCGCGGGCTGCGTCCCAGCGAGGCGGTGTTTGCCGGCGGCGAGGCGTATGAATCCTTGCTGATCGATGCGCTCAAGCGGCATCTGGGCGTGGAGATTCGCATTGCCGAGCCGCTGCGCGGGTTCGATCTGTCCGGGGCGCGGTTTGACCGGCGCTGCCATCCGCAATTGTGCGAGTGGACAATCGCGGTCGGGCTTGCGCTGAAGGGATTTGAACAGAACGGTGCGCCGCGTGCGCTGCAGACGGCGGAGGCGGGCGTATGAAAGACCTGGATTTTTTGCCGCAGTGGTATCGCGACGACCGGCAGCGCAAACAGCGCCGTCGACGGTATTGCGTGCTGTTCGGCGTGGTCGCCGGCCTGGTGGGGTTCTGGAGCTTTATCGCTGGTCAATCGGTCGGCGGGCTGAAGGCACAGACACAGCAGATGGAAGAAGCGCTGGAGAACGGACAGCAGACCATCCAGACGGCGATGGAGATGGATGCGCAGATTGCCGCACTGAGCCATCAAGTCGAAACACTGCGGATGCTTACGCTGCGTACGCCGGTCAGCGCCGTGCTGGGAGAGCTTTCGGCGCGGGTGTGCGAGAATGTTATTTTCAGCCGTGTAATGCTGACGCTGGAGCCGATCGCCGAGGCGGTTA
>JBFZBE010000350.1:0-4782 GCA_041308685.1 Phycisphaerae bacterium | reverse complement strand
GGCGGCCGGTGGCGCGATAATAATCCCGCGCAAACAAAATGACATAGCTGGGCACTTCCGCACGCTGCCAGCGGCCGTCCAGCCGCCCGTAGTCCAAATGGGGATCCCAATTGTCCGCACTCATTGCCGCCGGCGGAATGTCATAGGCATTCTGAATCCCCAATTTGTTCTGCATCGCCGCATAAAACGCCAAAATGCGATAAGCCCGGTCGTAGTCGCCTGTCGCCAGCATCAACCGAAACGGCCCGTACTGATCACGAACATAGCACATTGGATACATAAACGACTGCGCAAAAACACCGCCGGCGAGGGTTTGCGAGGCATGGGCCACCTGAATCGGCGTTTCAACGGCCTTGAGCATAAAATGCTCCCCGTCCAGCCGCTCAATCAGCGGCGCCGGCAGACCTCCGGCGGCTTGGGCTATGACGGCGTGAATCTCTTTGGTTTTCCACTGTGCCAGCCGTGCCAGCGCCTCTTCTTCCAGTGCATCCTGCCCGGCGGTTACCGTAACGATCCAGGCCGCCAGCGATGCCGTCTGTCCGGGGGCAAGCACTCCCAAGTCAGCTTCCATCCTGCCCGGATAGACCTGCACCACGGCGTTTTCCTGCGGACAGGTCAATGTCGTGGCCAATGCCCGCGGCACAAACAAGGTTTCGTACTGGCTGTCGGAAGGAGCCGTAACGGACATTTCCTGATACAGCGCCCGCGATGCCCCGCACTGCAGAAGTGTTTTTTCCGCCGTGAAGACCTGCTGCAGCTTTTCCTGCGGCACGGAAGGACGATCTTTGATATGCGGGCCGACATACCGGCTCCAGTTTTGAATTTGTTCGGCGTCAATCGGCCGGCCGTCAAACATCGTGAATGCACCGTTGCGGGGGTCCGGATGCACCGGCAGTGTAATTTTGACCTGTGCCGGCGCCAGATGCGAAGGACGTGTTATCTGGATATGCCGCACCATAACCGCACAATCCGGCATCATCACATCAAACAGTTCGCAAGTCAAGTCATCGTGGCGGCTGCGTATCCCCCAAAACGGCATCTCCCGCGTCGGTTCGATCACGGTTTCTTCCGTCCAGACCAGCGGACGCCCATCGACAGCGGCCTCAATCTGCCAGCCGTATCCCAAATTGCCAATCGTATAGGAAGGACCGACGACCCAGGACAATTCCGATAAGGGAGCTTTTTGGCCGGTCAGCTGGCTTTTGCCGCTGCGCGTCATGGTGCGGCCAAGCCCTGCCACCGCGTACATTCGGCCGTTTCCGACAATATAGCCGTCGTGCAAATCCGGCCGTACATAGCGCACCGTCTCCAGTGCTTCGGACTGCCGATAGGCCTTCAGCGCCGGCGGCGAACCGCCATCCGCCTGTACGGACGAACCTTCTGTGTGCGGATTAACACCGCACCCTAACAGGCAGATTCCCGCGCCTATCGCCAACAACCATTTTTTCCTGTGACAGATAGACATTTCAATTCCACCCAAATCTGTAGCGAATCGCTCTTACGCGGAGGCAACCTTTATCGTTTCGTGATTGCCTTTGCCCCAGCGAATCTCCAAATGAAGCGGGATATTCGATACAACCTGAATTTTCGGTTTCTGATTTTGATCCGTACGTGCCTGACAGGACAAATCCAGCATGCCGTTTAGACCAAAGGGGTAACGATTGACCCCGTGCTTTTCAAGCTGCCGGATGTCCCAGATAAGGGTCCCATTGGGGATATCCGGGCGCAATCCCATTCCATATTCCAAAAAAGTCGCAATCGGGGGCACACCGCCCCACCCGACGAAATCCCGCCTGGCATCGCCGGGCTTGGCGGCTTCGGCAACATAATTTTCAAAGACGGTTTTTTCCTTTTCAAACACAGCCCATATATTTTGTAAATGATTCATGGCGATCTCAGACTCCAAATCATCCCTGCCCACCTTGGTTAAGCCGCGCAAAACCATATAATTCGTCGGGGGCCAGACCGCTCCGCGCCAATATCCGCCGGTATTGCGATCATATTCCGTATGATCGGCACTGAGCGTGGGAATTCGATGGGGCCGCTTAAATTCTTTTTCATTATCCAAATGCGCAATAAACGGGTCCAGTCTTTCGGCTGGTACGGCATCCGCCAGAAGCGCCCAATAGGAACCAACACTTTTGGTCCCATTGAAAGTGCCGTCTGCCAGGCGATCATAATAATAGGATGTCTTGTCGTCCCACAGTTTTTGATTTACATACTGGATTAATTTTTCATGTTCATTCCTCAAATCGGAAATATCTTTGGTGCGTCCTAAAACACTCGCCATTTCCATCAAAATCCGCGCCGACAGAATCTGCTGGAAACAGGTATCCACCCACACCATATGACCATGATAGAGATGCTGAGGAATCGATCGGTCTAATCTGGGCTGATTGTCCATTCCGCAACCCCAGCCGCTATTCCAATAACTGCCATCGGGCCAGGTCCGATACAAACTCCACCACTGATGATAGGCCAGCAAAGCCGGAAAGACACGCCCAAGCCGTTCCTGATCGCCATAGTTTAAAAAGTACTCCCACTCCGTCCAAGCCATCACATTCGGGCCCGTACTTGCAGGATCAAAACGCGTAAACCGGTCATCGCCGAGCCTTTGCCCTATTTCCCGACAAATGAACCCGTCTTTATGCTGTTTGGCATAAAAATTATCGAACGTTCGAAGAAAATCAAAACATTGCCTGCCATAGCGGGCAAACATCAGAATAAACGCCGTATCCCACATAAAAATACAATCATTGAAGGCGGTGTCGACATAGTTGGCAACAAAACCGCTTTCCGGCGTCGGCTGACGAAGATTCTTAAATGCCAGCTGCCAAGCCTTCCAATAGCAATCTATGGCGGACTGATGACCATCCCAAACGGGGTCGGGCAGACGCTCTTTAGCTTCTTCAAAAGCAGGCAGCGGTGTCAATTCGCGAGGCATCTTGAAAAAGACATTCTCTTTTACAAACGGATTTTCAATATAGGTAAAATTGTAGAGCGTGTCCGTCAAAATTTTGGGGCCTCGATGACCAAGAATTTCTTCGGTCACGGCCTCATAAACAGGTTTTATCGGAAGTGCGTTCGACACCACGGGGACGCTGTTTGGGTCCGCTGCCAGGCTGATTTCACCAAGCAAACCAGGCGTTGCCGCAGCAGCAGTCATCAAAGCAGTGTGTCCAACAAACGCACGTCGAGTTATCGTTGTCTTTATTTTCATATCCCTTGAAAAAGTTACTGTCCTGTAAGCCACTGATCCGCAAAAATCGCAAAATCCCTAATATCCACGGTGCAGTTATCATCAAAGTCAGACACCTTTCGTTCACAGAGCCGATCGGGTCCATTGGCATAGCTATCAGCTACTTCTGTCTGCGATAATGCCTTTGAATAGATATTCACAGCGTAGATATTCGCATTCAGCATCGGATTATTGGCTTCATAGTAGCGGCCGATATAATTTACAGTATCCTGGTAGGTATCATTAGAAATATTCAATCCCGGCATTTCCCAGGGGGTAGTGCTCTTGAGCACATAATTGGCTAATAGACCATCAATATAAAACGCAACATAATTTTGGGCATTGTCCACAACCACGGCAAAGTGAGTCGCGTTATCTAAATTTGACGGTGCTTGCACACGATGCCCCCAATAACCCGCTTCCTGCTTCCAGACTACATAAGAATTCTTGTTTTCATAGCTGGTCACCGCAAGGGCATCACTAATGCCATCATTCGGATTGCCGGCGCCAAAGGTTAAATAGCCGCTCCACCAGTGCGGTTCCACGGTTGAAACAAACATCTCCAGCGTAATACCATTTGCATTGCGCAAGTTGTTGAGCATATAATCCGGCAAATCAACATACGCACCTCCGCCGGAGTAATCATTTTTTTGAGCAGTTCCATTTTTCAGCCACAAATATCCAGTGCCCCACTCATAAAATGAGCTGCTGGAAGCAACCAAAGAACCGTGGGCCTTGTCAACAGAATCATTGCAATTGCCGTCAAAGGTGTAACGGTGTTTTAATTCCGACAAATAGGCAGGCTTGGTATAAGCCAGCCATTCCGATGCAAATTTTTGCATATCGGCTCCATCCACCAGACCGCTGTGGTCAAAATCTGCATCTGGGAACAGAACCCGGTCGGCAGCACGAATCGCTGCCGAGACCGCATCGACATCCAGCACAGAGGGATTTGAACCCTTGCCAAAACCCGTAAATTGAATCCGCACTGTACGCGTATCCTGATGCAGCGGCGGAACCCAAGGCATCGAATAAGGATCAACATATATCGTACTTTGCCATGTATTCGCCAGCAAATCAACCAGACCGTGCATCCAATCCTGCTGACGGATGAACGTTCCACTCTGATTGTATTCCAGCATACTCACTTTCACTTTCATATTGCTGCGCAGAAACGCATTCACATACAAGTTATAATGAACGCCGGCGGTCTGGGTAATGGTCATCGGCGACATTTCGATCGTCGCCCAATCGGATGAATTTCCGCTGTTCATGCTGATCCGCCCAAAATAACTATTTGCTGCGGCGTTGGACTTATTGGGTCCCTGTCGGCTTAGGGTAAAACCTATGTTGCTGTAACCCGTCCAACCCGTCGGCTGACCGCCGGAGGCACTTTCGGCATCTGGATTGGTCAGGGTGTTAACGACACTTGCTGCCGAAAGCGAACCGATCACATTTTTGGGCTGGTCAGCTTTATAAAACATCCCATAAGCAGGCTCCGTATTTCCCACTACAGGTACCATATCCCACCCCATATGAAACAT
>JBFZBE010000349.1:0-6070 GCA_041308685.1 Phycisphaerae bacterium | reverse complement strand
GTTTTACCGCCGGCGGCGGTTTTGTGCCGGCGGCAATGGGCACTGCGCAAGAGCAGCGGCTGATGGGCAAACGCTACGCGGTGTACGTTGTCGGCAAGACCGGCAAACGCACGGTGTTGCTGTATAAAAATCTCGCTGACAATCAGTTTGAATGGGTGCGCATAACCGATAACGGCGGCGACTGGATGGCAGCGGCGTACAATCCGCGCTACAGCGAACGGTTTCAGCGGATGCTGCCCCGCAAAATCGATGTGTTCGATGTGGCCGGCGGCGTTGCGGCCAAGCAGTTGATTGTGCAGTACGAATTCGTCGATGTACAATAAGAAGGCAAAAGGCAAAGGGTAAAAGGAAAAATTACAGGGAAAAATTAAAAAGGGATAACGCGGCACCTTTCACAGAGTGTGCAACTTAAATTTTACCTTTTGCCTTGTAGTTTTACCTTTTTCCTTTTCACTTTTCACTTAGTGGGATACAAACGCTACGAAGGGAATTTAGCTAAACGATGGCAGCACACGCACGGAGGCAGTTTTTCTTTGCCGGCGGCGGAACCGGCGGACACATCTATCCGGCGCTGGCGGTTGCGGCGGAACTGACGCGGCAGGCCCCCGACGCCCGCGCGATCTTCTTTTGCAGCAGCCGGGCGGTCGATGCGCGGGTGCTGGCCGGCCAGCCGTATGAGTTTTATCCACTGCCGGCGCTGGGGTTTTCGGCGCATCCGGTGCGGGCGATCCGCTTTTTCGCCCAGTTTGTCAAAAGCTACGGATTTGCAAAGCATATCCTTGCGGCGGTGCGCGACGAGGCGGTGGTCATCGGCACGGGCGGGTTTGTCTCGGCGCCGGTCATCTGGGCGGCGCGGTCGCTGAACATACCCATCTATATGATCAACGTCGATTACATCCCCGGCAAGGCCAATCGGCTGCTGGGGCGTTTTGCCAAACATATCTTTACGCAGTACCCGGCCACGACGGCCTATTTTAAAAATGGTTCTGCAAAAGTCATCACCGCCGGCTGTCCCATTCGTGCGGAGTTTTCGCATCCTAACCCTGACGCCGCCCGCGCGGCGCTGGGACTGGACACGGATAAAAACATCCTGCTGATCACCGGCGCTTCCAGCGGTTCACAGAGCATCAATCAGGCGATGCTTGAACTGCTGGAAAAACTTTCGGTGTTTGCCGCCGACTGGCAGGTGGTGCATCTGACCGGCCAGGCGCATTACAGCGCCGTCAAAGATGCCGCCGTCGACGCCCCTGTCGCCTATCACGCGGTGGATTATTACGACGCAATGGCCGACCTGTACGCCGCCGCCGACATTATCGTCGGACGCAGCGGCGCCGTCAGCACCGCCGAATACGCCGCCGCGGGCAAGCCGACGATTTGCCTGCCCTACCCCTATCACAAAGACAAGCACCAGACCCTGAACGCCTCGGAATTGGCGGACGCAGGCGGAGCGGTTATCGTGGAGGATATTATCGGCGATACGGCCGCAACCGCCGCGTCGCTGTGGAATGTACTGCATGATATGATGGTCAATCCCGTCCGCCGCCAACAGATGGCCGCCGCCGCACGCTCGGTCGCTCGTCCTGACGCGGCCGCACAGATCGCCCGACGGCTGCTGGCCTGATCAGAATAACGTCGCCCCTTCGGCCCCCGCCAGACGCAGGATGCGTGCCGGCTCTTCGGGCATCCCCGTACGGCTGGACAGATACGCCGCCTCGATCACCGCCAGCGTATTCAGGTCCATCCCGAACTCCGGTTGCAGGGGCGTGTACTGCGGGTTGTCCAAGTGGCCAAGCAGATTCTCCAGAAGCCGCTCCAGCGAAGGCAGCCGATCGTCCTTGTAAGCGGTCTTTTCCAGTTCCGCTCCGGCGTTGTCGCAAATGACCACCTCCTGCGGCGTGGCCGTCAGATGGCGGTCTTTGCCGTGAATGCGCAGGTGCTGCCGCGCCGGGCCTAAGGTGCGGCTGGCGCAAATCTGCGCCATCAGCGTATCGCAAAACTGCATGGCCACCACAGCGGTATCCTCGGTCAAGCTCAGCCGCTGCTGGCGGTCCGGCGCCTGGCTTTGCGTAAGGGCATAGACCCGCTGCGGCAGGCCGAAACACAGTGTCAGTTCATCGATCAGCGGATAGCAGTTCTGCACCAGAACCCCCCCACCGGCCAACTGCGGATCGTACAGCCACCGCTGCGAGGGCTCCAGCGGCCCGATGGGAATATGGCAAACCGCCGTGATCAGATGCAGCGCATTGGACTGGGTAACGCTGTCGTGCAGAAATGCGCGGATGTCTTCAAACGCCTTGCTGAACCGACCGGGCTGGACGGTAACAAACAGCACACCGCTGCGTTGAGCCAATGCGATAAACTCCGCCCCCATTTCAAAATTAACCGCCCATGGGCAGACCATCAGGATATGGGTCTTTTTCTGCAGTGCAAGGCGGATATGCTCGACGGCCTGATGCGGCGGCGCAGCGACCAGCAGCAAGTCGGCCTGATTCTGGACGACCAATCGCCTGTAGTCGGTAAATGCCTCACACTCGTACTTGCGGGCGGCCGCCTCAGCCAAGACCGCGTCCGTATCGCCGACAGCAATGATCCGAAACCGCGGATGCCCCCATACGATCTCCAGCAGCGGCTCGGCCTGTGCGCCAAGCCCCAGCACAGCCACCGTCAGCGGCGGCCTGTCCTGCGGCGCATCGGCCTGCGTAACCGTCTGGTCAACAACAAATTCGTCTTCTCTGTGTTTGGGCATAGCAAACAGCATTATAGCGTCCTGCATGGGATTGTCCAGTGTCCGGCAGGACCTGCAATCGAATTACTGCTGCAGCGGCACGGCGCCGGGGATTGTGGACAGGCGCGTTTCGAGATCACCGGTGGCGATGTTGTAATGGATATACGGAACCCGCGCGCCGTCGGCCATACAGGGACGGCCTTCCTGACCGGTGATCGACAGCCAGCCATTGCCGGCGGCGGCATCGTAGGTCAGTGCGGCGCCTTCCAGGATGTTCTTGCCCTGTTCTTCGAAGAAGACCCTGTCCATAGCATCCAGACGGGCCAGTTGCGTGCGGCCGTCGGCGTCATCAGACAGCGCCATCGCAACCTTTCCGGCGGCGGCGCGGATCATCTTGTCGGGCTTGCCGTCGATCAGCGGGATGTAGGCCAGTTCGAGCTGGCCGCTGCCGCCGTCGGCGATGATGCGGCGGTCGGCGTTTGTCCACTCGATCGTCTCAAAGCCCTTCAATTGGGCAAAGCTGGGGCCGCTCAAGACCGCTGCCGGACTGCCTTCGGAAGATGCGGACGGCTGTGCCTTGCTGTTGTCCAGTTCGATCTGGCCGGGACCGGTTGCGGTCAGGCGGCCTGCGGATTGGTCATAGACAATCTGGGTGCAGTTGAGCCGCGTATGCGCCAGCTTGAGCAATTCGTGTGTGCGTTTGGATTCAGCATAGACATCGCCATCGCGCAACGTGATCTTCTGGATGCCGGTGCGTCCATCGGCGGCACGTCCCAGTCCAATGACCATCTTGTCGGCGCGGAAGGCGTCCTCCTGCGTGAATGCCGCAAACTGCTGCGTGCGGACGCCGCTGACATTGCGGTTGAAAATGACCGTCTCGATCTGCTGTTTGGCGCCGGCGATAAACTCGGTGTCGCCGTCGGCGTTAATTTCCATCGGCCAATAGGCGGTCAACTGGCCGCTGTCGGGGTCGGCGGGCTGATAGAAGACAAACTTGACCGGTCCGTGCGCAACCCCCGAACCGCCGGCCAGATCATAGGTGATGCGTTTGGCCTCGAATCGTGCCGGCGGCTGCGTGTCGGCGGCATTGCCGGTCTGGAGCGAGGCCTGCGAGCCGGTCTGAAACACCGTGGGCGTCGGGTTGCCATTTTCATCGGCGGAAAAAGAAACCGTCGCCGATTCGGTTTGCAAACGGCCGCCCTCGGCATTCAGCTCAACGGCGCCGTCCAGTTTGGCCGAGGTCAGTGTGTTATCCTGACCGAACGCCAGCAGCGCCGTTTGCGCAACAGTGCGCAGGGCGGTCTGGCCGTGCAGGTCGGCCGTAACGCCGCCGGTCAGGTTGACGGATTTAAGCTGAAGGGATGACTCTTGACTGGGAGCATCGGCAAAAAACAACTGCATTTGGCCGGAAAAGGCGATCTGTCCATTTTCGCCCGCCTTGCCGTCCAGCCAGATCGTGCCGGGGCCGGCGATTTCGGCGCGATTGGCACGGCGATCCCAAACCACGGGGCCTTCGGTGTGAATACGGCCGGCAGAATCCGCCCCGCCGCCCAACTGCACGCCGCCCGTCCATTCCTGCGCGGACAAATTCAGCACATCCGCCGCCATATCATAGCGCAGCAAGCCGCAGTTGACGATCGGCTGGGGCTGGTCAGGATGCTGTGCATCGGGTTGTTCGATCCGCAGCGGAAGCCCCTGCATCTGAACCGTCATTGCCGTCGGCGTATGTGCGGGCTTGCCCATCAGTTCAAACACAATGCCGCCGTTGCAGGTAACGACCACGTCGCGGCGGTCGTCATTGACGCCTGTTATATCCGCCGCGGACGGACGCTGTGCCGACAACGCCGCCGCATCGGGCGTATCGGCGGTATCCGGCGATGAAGCTTTCGGCGTCTGAGTTGCGGCGTCTTTCTTTTCACCTTGCCGCGCCAGCATAATATTCTGAAAGCTCACCTGCTCGGCACCGGCGACCACCAATTGATCGCCGTAGCGAATCTTGACCTGATCCTGAATAATACACTGATAGTGCGGCGCCGCTGCAGAAGACGACGGCACGGAGGTTTCAACGGAATTATCGTTCTGCGGAGAATCGGCGGCAGCGGCTGGATTGGGCATTTCGGCCTTGACAAGATTGCGCAGCCGCATCGCATCCAATTGCAGAATATGCAGATATTCGACCTGTCCGGATTCGGCATCGAACAGCAGCACCAACCCGCGTCCGGACATATCGACCTGCGAGGAGGCCATCCGCACTGGGCCATCGGTCGAAAATTCCGTCCGCTCGCTGCTGAACATCAGATCGTCAAAAGACAATGTCGTTTCGGCCAACTCACTGTCGCCGCGCGGTGTTAAAAGAATCGTTACATGGCCTTCCAACTGGGCGTCTTTGGGCAAAATGCCGCCGGCGGAACGCTCGATCTGAAACAGGCCTTTGTCGGCATCCAGCCGGATTTCGACGCCGGATTCGTAAAAGATCATATACGGCTTTTCAACCTGCCAGCGGACGGATTGACTGCCCGGATTGGCCAGCCGGGCAAACCCAAAAACCTGACGGACTTCTTTGGTCAGCGGGTCGCGGATCACATAGTAGGACTGTTCGGCGGCGTGGATGGTCGTCTGGCCGAACGTCTGCGGCTGTTCGGTGGTCTGCGGCAGTTTCAGTTCGCTGGCGCTGTGCGCCGCCGGCGGCTCCAGCGTCGCTGTGCCGCTGATCAATATATATCCCCAATATGCCGCCAGCGTCAAAGCCAGCGAAAAACCGATGATCTTTATTTTACGCATAGAAAACCTTTTTTCAACAATTCAGCGAACATCGCTGCCGGTGCGGCCTCAGACCAGATACCGTTCCATCAGCGATTCCCACGCGCCGGTCTGTTTAAGAATGTATTCGATCGCCTCGCCGACCGCCCCGTCGCCGCCGCAGCGGGTCGTCGTCCAATCGGCGACCTGTTTGAGTTCCTCAACGGCATTGGCGACCGCGACGCCAAAGCCCACGCGCCGCACCAGCGGAATATCCATCAGGTCGTCGCCGATATAGGCCGTTTGTTCGGGCGAAAGGCCAAGCTGAGACAGCAGCGATTCAAAGACCGGCAGCTTTTGCGTGCAGCCCTGAAAGACATGCGGCACGCCAAGCTGCTTGGCGCGTATGTCGGTCGCTTCGCATTGGCGGCCGCTGATGATGGCGCTGGTATGGCCGGCGCGATGCCACATCCGCACACGATGGCCGTCAAACACACAGAACCGCTTGCTCTCCGTGCCGTCGGAATGCACGATGATGCCGCCGTCGGTCATCACGCCGTCCACGTCGAGGATCAGCAGTTGTATTCGGTTCAAATCAATTTTCTT
>JBFZBE010000348.1:0-4367 GCA_041308685.1 Phycisphaerae bacterium | reverse complement strand
CTAATTAAATAATCAACTTATATCTTATTCCAAGAGTGCGGAACCGCATCCAGAAGTCGTTCGGCCTCTACCATATTGCCGCTGCCGGATGGGTAAATGAACAGCCCCTGCGGGGATTGCTGCCAAAAGTCAAGCACCGGCATCAGGTATTCCCACGATGCCAGAATACTGTCATGGCGGGTAAACAGCGTCTGGTCGCCAAGCATGCAATCCAGCAGCAGCCGCTGGTAGGCCTCCGGCATCTGAACGCCAAAAACCTGCTGATAATCCACATCCATCTCCAACGTGCTCATACAGAGCTTGGAACCGGGGCGTTTGGCCTGCAAGCTCAAAAACATCCCCTCATTGGGCTGGATTTGAAAACGCAGCACATTCGGCGGCATATCCTCGATGCCCCCGGTGCGGAACATCGAATGCGGAATCTGTTTGAATGTGATCGCAACCTCGGTCAGTTTGCGCCGCAGGCGCTTTCCGGTGCGGAGATAAAACGGCACGCCCTTCCATCGCCAGTTATCGACAAACAGCTTTGCGGCAACAAAGGTTTCCGTGTTCGAGCCGTCGGCGACGCCCTCTTCCTGCCGATAGCCCGGCACGGGTTTCCCATCGACCGTGCCTTCCTTGTACTGTCCCCGCACGAAATACTGCGTCACATCGGCAGCTGTGAGTGTGCGCATTGCCCGGAGCAATTTGACCTTTTCATCACGGACGCGGTCGGCCTCAAACGACACCGGCGGCTCCATCGCCACCAGCGCAAGAATCTGTAAAATATGGTTTTGGAACATATCCCGCAGCGCGCCGGTCTTGTCATAATAATCGGCGCGATGCTCAATGCCCAGCGTCTCGGCGATGGTAATTTGCACGCTGTCTATATAATTGCGATTCCAGACCGGCTCAAACAAACTGTTGGCGAACCGAAATACCAGGATATTCTGAACTGTTTCTTTTCCTAAATAGTGATCAATACGATAGATTTGCGATTCTTTGAAGTGCCGCCCCAATACCGCATCCAGCTCTTTGGCCGTATGCAAGTCGCGTCCGAACGGTTTTTCGACCACCAGCCGTACCTGCTGCATCCGGCCGGTCGCTGCCGGACACATCAGCCGCATCCGACCGATATTCTCGACAATGTCGGCATACAAAAACGGCGGCACAGACAGGTAAAAAATACGCACGCCATCAACATTATGCGCCTCGTCCAACTCGACCGCTCGTCGACAGAGCCGCTGATACAGTTCCGCATCGGCATAATCGCCCGCGACGTAGTAAATCTGCCTTAGGAATGCCTCTAATGTCGCATCCTGCCCGATCTTGAAAACCGACTGAAGAGAGATGCGGACTTTGTCGCGGAAAACTTCATCAGAATACACCGACCGCCCGCAGCCGATGCAATAAAATTGCCTGCTGATCAGTTCCCGGCGGTACAATTCAAAAAGACTGGCAAAGAGTTTGCGATGCGCCAAGTCGCCCGATGCCCCAAATACAACAAAACCGCACGGGCCGGCCGTCGCCTCAATACACAGCATTTCCTGTTTTTGCAGTACTGCTTCGATCCGCTTCATAGAATTCCCCGCCGGATAAAGGATAAAGTGCAATCACAAATCAAAAAAACTCTTTAATTTTACCCTTTAAATTACAAAAAAAGCCCCGACACTTTCGCAAGCGTCGGGGCCGGATGCACTCCATTAGGCATTCGCCGGTTCAAAATCCTCCTTGCCAGCGCCGCAATCTGGGCATACCCAGCTATCCGGCACATCCTCAAACGCCGTTCCGGGGTCAATACCATTATCGGGATCGCCCTGAGCCGGATCGTAAATATAACCGCACAAAGTACATCGGTATTTCTTCATTCGTATCTTCCTTTCGCTGAAATTTAAGCTAATAGTTATTATGCTGAATTCATCCAAAACGTCAAGCGTTGATTGCTTATTTTTCAAAAAGAATTTTTACCGCGGTTTCCGGCTCGATGCGGAAACTCGATCCCTTGCCTTCAAAAAATCCATGTGCCTCAATCAAATGGACATTCAAATCCGTCCACATCAGCGTCTGGCCGGCGCCTGTGCGTTCGGCGGTGGTTAAGCGTTTGTGATATTGTCCGGCGTGCGGCCACGGACAGGTCAGATTGCCTTTGTATTCCTCCACCATCACACGCAACCGTCCGCCGGGCGCATCCACCCATGTTCCCAGCCCCGTCGCGGCCAGCGCTGCCAGTTCGCGCATCCGCTGCGCCAGCATCGCCGCATTGACACCCAGCGCCTGCAACATGGCACGGTCGGCCTCAATCACCTCGGCGGCGCTGCGGTGGTCGGTGCCCATAAATCCGCCGGCTACCAGCGCCGACGAATGCAGCAATTCCTCCAGTTTCTTATCCTGCGGCGATTGTTTCATTGTACTGTCTCCTACGCAAACTTATCGTAATAAATCTTATCGGCCGCCATCCCCAGCGACGTAAAGACTTTGGCCGCCGCGTCGATCATCCCCGGACTGCCGCACAGATACCCTTCGTGTCCGCTCAGTTCGGAATAGCGCCGCTTGACCGCCTCAGTAACCAATCCCGTTTGGCCCTTCCAACCATCGCCGTCCTGCGGGCGAGCGACCACCGGCACAAAGCTGAAATTCGGCAGCGCCGCCTCAAACGCTTTCATTTCATCCAGCAGACACAGATCTCGCGGCGTATTGCCGCCAAAGAAGAACACCGCCTCACGCTCAATCCTGCGGCTCTTCATCGTATGCAGCAGCGACAAAAACGGCGCAACCCCGCTGCCGCCGGCCACAAACACCATCGGCGCATCGGTCTTGCTCAGACAGAACTCCCCATATGGCCCGTTCATCTGCACCGCGTCGCCTTCTTTAAGAATGTCAAAGCACCACGTCGTGCAAATCCCATTCGGCACACGGCGGATAATCAGATCGACAAGGTTCTTTTCATTCGGATCGGACGCGATGGAATACGCCCGATAGACCTCCTCGCCGCTGCCCTTGTACCGCGGACAAAGCAATTGCATATACTGGCCGGGGACATAATCGATTGTCGGCGGGTCTTTCAGTTCAAACCGAAATCGCCGCATATCGTAGGTTAATTCTTCGATCTTCACACAGCGCGTCGCAAACTCCCGCACATTGAACAAATGTTCGGGGATCTCAATCGACAGATCGTTGCGCACTTTGACCTGACAGGACAGACGGACATTGCCGGCCAGTTCCTCCTTGCTCATAAACGGCGTCTCGGTCGGCAGGATCGCCCCGCCGCCATCCAGCACCCTGACCTTGCAGACGCCGCAGGTTCCGCGTCCGCCACAGGCGCTGGGGATGAAGATTTTTTCCTCACGCAGCGCAGATAACAATGGCTTTCCGCCCTTGACGACAATTTCGCGTTTGCCGTTAATGGTGATCTTGCATGGGCCGTAATCGCCGATGTAACGCTCCGCCGCCACCAGCGCCAGCGCAAGCGCCGCAGCGATGCCGCTGACGATCAGAACTGTAATCACGATGCCCATCACTGTCGTCCTCAGCTCAATACGCCCGTAAACCCGACAAACGCCAACGCCATCAGCCCGGCAATGATCAGCGTGATCCCCGGCCCCTGCAAGCCCTTAGGCACTTTGGCCTCGTTGAATTTCTGCCGAATGCCCGCCATCGCCAAAATCGCCAACATCCACCCAACCCCTGCTCCGAAACCGTAGCCGACCGTTACGATCAGCGAATACGCGCGAATCACCATAAACAGCGACGCGCCCAGAATGGCGCAATTGACCGTAATCAGCGGCAGAAATATCCCTAATGCCTGATACAGCCGGGGCGAATAGCGGTCGATGACCATCTCGACCAACTGCACAAACGCGGCGATGATGATAATAAACAGGATAAAGCGGAAAAACTCCAGCCCCAGCGGAATCAGCACATACTCGTATGCCAGCCAGTTCAAGACCGTGGTGAATGTCATCACAAACACCACCGCCCCGCCCAGACCGGCGGCCGTTCTGACCTCGCGCGACACGCTGACAAACGAGCACATCCCCAAAAACGTCGTCAAGAGGATATTCTGCGTAAAGATGGCCGCAAAGCAGGTTACCACGGCCAGCCAGACTTCATGACCGATACTGTTCATTTCTTAACCTCCTTGACGCCGATGGAACGGCAAATCCACAACGCCGCCGCCAGCGCAAAAAACGCCCCCGGCGGCATCACCATAATGATCCACTTATCCCAATACGGGCTGGAAAAATACGGGATCGCCACACCACAGATCGTCCCCATCCCCAGCAGCTCGCGCACCGCCGCGATCGCCAGCAGTACCAGCGAATAGCCCAGTCCGCTGAACAGCCCATCGATAAACGACAGCCCCGGCCGATTGGAACCGGCAAACGCCT
>JBFZBE010000347.1:0-3703 GCA_041308685.1 Phycisphaerae bacterium | reverse complement strand
GCCGGCAATACTCAAAACTACCTCAACGCCTTATCCGCGATATCCCGCCGATAATACGCGCCCTCGTAGCTAATCATCGCCGCCGCCTCATACGCCCGCGCCTTGGCCTGGGCAATCGTATCCCCTATCGCCGTGACGCCCAGCACACGCCCGCCGTTGGTGACAACCGCATCGCCCTTTTGGGCCGTGCCCGCATGAAAGACCTTTACATCTTTGAGCTTGCCCGCCTCGTCCAGCCCGCTGATGACCTTGCCCTTTTCGTATTTTCCCGGATAGCCGCCCGAGGCCATCACCACGCACACCGCCGGCCGTTTGTCCCAGCTCAGCTCCACCTGATCGAGCTTGCCATCGCACACCGCCAGCATCACCTCAAGCAAATCCCCCTTCATCCGCATCAGGATCGGCTGCGTCTCCGGATCGCCAAACCGGGCATTAAACTCCAGCACCCGCGGCCCGCCCTGCGTCAGCATCACCCCCGCATACAGCACCCCCTTGTACGGCGTCTCATTGCGGTTCATCCCATCAACGGTCGGCACCAACACCTCCCGAACGATCTGATCCATCAGCTTATCCGTCACCACCGGCGCCGGGCTGTACGCCCCCATCCCGCCGGTATTGTCGCCGGTATCGCCATCACCGATGGGCTTATGGTCCTGAGCGCTTTCCATCACATAAATGCTCCGCCCGTCCACAAACGCCAAGATCGACGCCTCCTGCCCGAGCAGCTTATCTTCCACCAGCACCGTCCGGCCCGCCTCGCCGAAAAGATTCTCGCACATGATCCGCTCGGCCGCCAAAATCGCATCCGACGGCTCACTGCACACAAACACCCCCTTGCCCTTGGCCAACCCTGCCGCCTTGACCACCACCGCCTCATCGCGGCTGGCAATATAGGCCTTGGCGTCTTCAAACGCGGTGAACGTGCGGCTCTCGGCGGTGGGGATGCTGTTGGCGCGCATGATCGTCTTGGCAAAGGCCTTGTCGGCCTCCAGTTGGGCGGCCGCCTTGTTGGGGCCAAACGCCTTGATGCCCGCGGCCTCAAAGGCATCCACCGCCCCGGCCGCCAGCGGATCCTCCGGCCCGATGATGGCCAGATCGATCTTTTTGGTCTTGGCAAACGCGACCAGCCCATCAATATCCGTATCCGCGATATCGACATTTGTCCCAAACGCCGCCGTGCCGGGGTTGCCCGGAGCGATGTATAAATGCTCTAACTTCTTGGACTGCTTTAACTTCCACGCAAGGGCATGTTCCCGCCCGCCGCCGCCGACCAACAATACACGCATCGAAAACTCCACTATATAAATTGCCGTCAAAAGGTTCTCTAACGGGGAAAAACTATACCGGACAACGCACCCAAAGTAAATACAAAAGCCGCGCCAGAACCCGGATGCCTATTAACCCCGCAGGGCTTTTAAGCGTTCTCCTATACTGTAAAAAGAGAGGTATCCAAAGCATCAAATCGGAGTGTTTAGACCGGATGCTGATTTTCGGTGAGTCACCCATTAATCAATGACCTGTGAATACTCGCATCAAACAATTTCGCATACTGAATAGGCACTTCTTTGCGGCTGCGCATGCGATGTGATTGTCTATCGGCTGCGGCGGACTTCGATGGTCAGGCGCACAGACGCGGCACCGGTCGTGTCAGGTTGCTTTTCCTGCTGCGGCCAGGCCAGGATCGGTTCGGGGATAGCCAGCTCCTCAAGCGTCGGCGGGCTTTGCCGGTCAGCCAGTATTTTGTCCGTGTCCAGCGGGAGATTGGTCGCGGCATATTGCCGGGCAGCCGTCAGCATCGGCATCTTGTCGGTCTGCTGGGCCAATGCCTGAATCTGCTCGGGCAGAATATACTCAATTACTACCTTTTGTTCGGGGGTATCGATATCGCGCAGCGTCAACTGAACGGAGGTCAATTGCTCCCACATCGGCGCAAGCGAGGCCATCAGCTCGGCCAGCGCCGCCGCCGGACAATCGATCTGAAACGTCATCAGTTCGGCAGTGCGATTGGGGATCGTCTGGTGCTCCAGCCCTTTGAGAAATATCTGTTTTTCAATCGACTGGGCGACCAGCATCGGCCGCTCGGCCGTCAGCATCAATACCCCGTCAAACGGCATTACCGCTGCAGCCGCCGCGGGTGATTGGAATTCCTGCATGACGGGTTCATCGGCCAAAATCGACTTGGCCGTCGGCAGCGTACCTGCCGACGGCTGTGGCGGCGTGAGAATGCGATAGACCACCACACCCAGCAGCCCCAGCGGAATCAGCAGCATCGCCGCCGCAGCCGTAAATCGCCGCCGTACCAGCCCGCTGCGGCTGCGCAGCGCAGTCGCACCCGGCACGCTGTTTAGGATCAACTTGCGTTCCAGCCGCACCTTGACCTCGTTGACCAATCCCGGCGGGGCCGCTTCCACCGGCAGCGCACCGAGCAACCGGCGCTGCTGCTGCAGCGATTCCAACTGCCGGGCGGCTTGGGGTTGATGCTGCAAAAGCCGCTTCAGCTCAGTCTGCTGGCGCTGCGTCAATTCTCCATCCACACAGCCGCTAAGCAGTTCATCCAGTTCGATTTTCGATTTGTCCGTCATGTCAATACCGTTTCCAGCAGTTCCCGCAGCATAGCTCGCGCCCGGCTCAGACGGCTTTTGACCGTCCCCAGCTCAATATCCAGCACCTCAGCAATCTGCGTGTACGACATCTGCTCGATATCCCGCAAGACCAGCGCCACGCGGTGGTCTTCATCCAGCCGCCCGATGGCCTCGGTCAGCAGTGTAATAACCTCTTTTTGCTGGGCCAATACGGACGGGTCATTGTCTGCCCTGTCGGCCAGCGCCGCAGCCGCAGCCGCCGTCTCCAGCGTCAGCGTCGGGGCGTTAAAGCGCCGCCGGCAGAAATTGATCGCCTCATTGACCCCCACCCGAAACAGCCAAGTATAAAACGAGCTGTTCCGGCGGAACGAGCCGATGTTCTCTATTACTTTGACAAACGTATCCTGCGTAAGTTCCGCCGCATCATCGGAATTATTGCAAATTTTCAAAATTGCATTATATACTCTATCTTGATACTTAATAATTAGACAGCTCATCGCCTCCGAATCCCCACGCTGGCATTGCTTTACGAGGGTTTCGTCGTCCAATCGCAGAGTTTTGGTTTTCCAGTTCACGGTTTAGGGGCGGGCTTTGAAGTGATTTTCAGCAGATCGCTGTGCTGCATGGTATTATTCTTAAGTACAGTCAATTCAATAAGATATGTCGATTTCATAGAAAGCTCATTTTCGATGGGCAAGACGATCTCAAACGCCCGCAAATGCGGCTGCCACAGCGGATTATCGGCTCCGGCCTTGCCGGCCGCAACCTCCGGCCACATCCGCAGTCGATTGCCGCGGGGGTTGGCCATACGCGGCTGGTACTGATACAGCTCAAAGCGGTACACCGCGTCCGCCCCATCGCCGGACGGCTGCACGAACGCCCGCACAACGGATTGGCCATCGCCATCGGTTTCAAGAGCAGATAGCCCCAGCAGTCGCGTTTTTTCGGTCGGTATGGTCTGCATCGGTACCGGCGTCGCCATAGATACGCTCATCCGCCCATCATCGCCGCCGCAGCCGCACAGCAGCCCCGCCGCAAAAACACTCGTCGCTGCAACAATCAAACTGTGTTTACAAATCTTCATCGAGTAAATGTCCAAAACGATTTTTCTTGGCCTGCAG
>JBFZBE010000346.1:0-2534 GCA_041308685.1 Phycisphaerae bacterium | reverse complement strand
GGCGTCAGACGTCCCAGACGTACCTGAGCGTTGACGGTGATTTCCGAGCCGACCTGCAATTCAGGATTGCGACTGTTCCACTGGTTAAACACCTCGCCGTCGCCGGTCAGCACCTCGACATTCTCAATCGCCAGATCCGACCAGGCATTGCGTGCGGTGTTTTTCCAGGCCGTCAGATCGCGTACGCGGACGCAGTCTTCGGCGGTCAACTCACGCCACTTGGCGTCGGCCATGGTATAAAATTTGCGCGTGTAATCGGCCACCATACGGCTGGTATTGAACCGCGGGGCGCACCACTTGATGGTGTTTTTCATCCGGCGGATCCAGCGGCGGGGCAGCCGGTCTTTGGATTGCGAAAAATACAGCGGTACAACTTCCTGCTCCAGCAGGTTGAAGATCGCCTGCGACTCAACCTGATCCTGATAGGCCAGATCGTCGTATTCCTCGCCGGCGCCGATGATCCAGCCGCCGTCGGGGATGTATCCTTCGCACCACCAGCCGTCCAGCGTACTCATATTCTGCACACCGTTGATCGCGGCTTTCATTCCGCTGGTGCCGCTGGCTTCCATCGGCCGGCGCGGGTTGTTCAGCCATACATCGACGCCCTGCACCATATAGCGGGCGATGTCAATATCATAGTCTTCCAGGAACACCAGCCGCCGGCGGATTTCCGGATGCTCGCTGGCAAAATGCACCAATTGGCGGATGATCTCTTTGCCCGCGGTGTCGCGCGGATGCGCCTTGCCGGCAAAGACAAACTGCACCGGTGTTTCCGAGTTGCTGAGCAGCTCAATGAGCCGCTGCGGTTCGCGCAGCAGGAGGTTGCCGCGTTTGTAAGTCGCAAAGCGACGCGCAAAACCAATCGTCAATGCTTCGGGGTCGAGCACTTCCTCGGCCCAGCCCAACTCGGTATGGAATGCGCCGCGCCGCTGAAGCTGGCGTTTGAGCCGTGCGCGGACAAAACCGACCATGCGTTCCTTGCACCGCTGATGAATGCGCCACAGTTCTTCATCGGGGATTTGATCGACATTGTGCCAGATGGATTTGTCGACGATCTCGTCGGCCCAGCGGGCGCCCAGATAGCGTTCGTACAGCGAGTTGAGTTCCGCGCTGAGCCATGTCCTGGCGTGAATGCCGTTGGTGATGGCGTTGATCGGCACCTCGTCGGTCGGCAGTTCCATCCACAGCCCCGACCATATCTTGCGGCTGACC
This sequence comes from Phycisphaerae bacterium, assembly GCA_041308685.1. Lineage (GTDB taxonomy): Bacteria > Planctomycetota > Phycisphaerae > Sedimentisphaerales > Anaerohalosphaeraceae > T3Sed10-213. The sequence goes on along the minus strand of JBFZBE010000346.1, from coordinate 1,322 downwards.
TCGCCGTGAAGCTGGCTGACGCCGTTGCGGTAAGCGCTGGTGCGGATGGCCAGCACCGGCATCTTGAACGGCTCGTGCGGGTCGTTTTGATGCACACGTCCCAGCGCCAAAAACTGCTCGCGGTTCAGGCCGAGTTTGCCATAGTAATCGCCGAAATACTTGTCCATCATTTCCACCGGGAACTCGTCGTTTCCGGCGGCCACCGGCGTATGCACGGTAAAGACGTTGCTGGCCTTGGCGGCCTCGAACGCCTCGTCATAGCTCATATTGAATTTGCTGCGGATGCGGCGGACGCGCTCCAGCGCCATAAACGCCGCATGGCCTTCGTTCATGTGGCAGACCGTCGGCTCGATGTCCATCGCGTACAGCGCTTTAAGGCCGCCGATGCCCAGCACGATCTCCTGACAGATGCGCATCTCCGAGTCGCCGCCGTACAGCGTCTGGGTGATGGTGCGGTCAAAATTGGAATTGCACGGCAGGTTGGTGTCCAGCAGGTACAGCGGGGTGCGTCCGACCATCGCCTTCCAAATCTGCGCCACAACCGTACGGCCGGGGAATTGGATGTTGATGCTCAGCGGATGGCCGCTGTCTTTACGCACCATTTCCAGCGGCATATTGTGAAAATCGTTGTCAATATAATGTTCCTGCTGCCAGCCGTCCGTGTTCAGGTACTGGCGAAAATATCCTTTTTGGTACAATAACCCCACACCGGTCAGCGGAGTACCCAAGTCCGATGCGCTTTTGAGGTGGTCGCCGGCCAAAATGCCCAAGCCGCCTGAATAGATCGGCAGCGACTCATGCACGCCGAACTCGGCGCTGAAATACGCGATCGTCGGGTTCTGGCCTTCACGCGAATAAATCTTGTCAAACCAAGAGGGCGAATGGAGCGTTTTTTCCAGCGCTTCTTTGGCCTGCTTGAGCTGGTACAAAAAGCCCTCATTCCGCGCCAGGTCTTCCAATCGGGCTTGTGAGACCATTCCGAGCATCCGCACGGGGTTGTGGGCGCACTGTTTCCACAGATCATAATCTATCCGCCGGAAAATCTCGGAAATTTCATAATGCCACGACCAATACAAATTCCCAGCCACGACATAAAGGTCTTTCAGGGCATCCGGAAGCGAGGGCTTGACCGTGAATGTCCTGACCGTTTTCATTGCCTTGGTTTCTTTTTTTACCGTTTCCATAGTTACCGCCATATAATCTCCTTGCATACGCACAGTTGCGACGCTTGTTTTATCGGCTGAATAGGATGAGGCCTTAACAGATATTCATCGAATCCTTAAGATATCGAGTACAAAAATCCCCAATTTGGCAGCCGTCTG
>JBFZBE010000345.1:0-2558 GCA_041308685.1 Phycisphaerae bacterium | reverse complement strand
CCGTATGAAAATGCCTTTGGCGATGCCTGCACCGGACGCTTAGAGGACGGCCAGCTCGGCTATGCCGTTGCGGAGGCCAAAAACTTTATCTGGCTGAGTTTGCCGTTTGTAAATCTGCAGGAAAAGAAAAATCAGTTGTATTGGTGGGGTGATGCGGAGGCGACGGTTGAGTACTGCATCAAAGCCGTCCAGTTCGTCTGTGACAATTACGGCGGCGACCCCTCAAAACTCATTCTGTGCGGTTTTTCAAGGGGCGCGATTGCCTGTAACTATATCGGCCTTCACAATGACCAAATAGCTGACATTTGGTTGGCCTTTTCGGCACACAGTCATTACGACGGCGTGCTGGATTGGAACTATCCGGCCAGCGACCAGCAATCCGCCCGCCAGCGCCTGATGCGGCTCAAAGGGAGGGCACAGTTTATAAGCCATGAAAAGCCTTTCGGCAATTCCGCAGATCGTCTTGCTCAGACCAAAGAGTATCTGGCTCAATCAGGCATTCAGGGAAATTTTACGTTTTTGACGTTGGCCTATAAAAATCATCGCGATGACTGGATGTTACGCGACACAAAAGAAAGAAACATCTTCTTCAATTGGCTTGACGAGGTCCTCAGTAAAAAACCGGGCACCGTCGAGATACGCGGTAAAGTTATCGACCCTGACAATAACCCCGTCAAGGGTATTCGCGTGCAAAGCGGCCCGACCCATTGGACGATGACAGATGAAAAAGGCAACTACCAATTACAGGGTCTACCCGTCACGCCGCGGACAATTTCCGTTATCACAGACGGCGTTGAATGCGCTTCCATAAAAATTGACCCCTCAGAGCAGAACAATAAAATGATTGACAATGTAAATCTGACGGTTACAGATTAGTTTTAGAAAATACAGTGAATCGACACTCAAGAAAGGTGGCATGATGAAGCGTAATGTTGCATTATTCATGGCAGTATGTTGTTTGTTGTGCGGTGCGTGCATGGCCCGGCCGAGCGACCGTGCCGGACAACTGAAAATAGTAATCTTGCCCAATGCCCATCAGCGTATCGTCTATGGAGCACAGCAACTGCAAAAAACCTTGCAAGCCTTGGGCCAAGACACCGCCCTTGTCAATGAAAGCGGCCAGTCGCCGGCAGATAATATGATTCTCATCGGTACTGGCAAAGATGGAGATATTTTTCAGGACACCCTAAAGCCTCATAAAATCCAAAAGGAAGGCTTCGCCCTTGTCTGCAAACCGCAAGGCAGAATAGTCATTGCCGGCACTGATGAATCGGGCGTCTTGTATGGCTGCATGGAACTGGCCGAACAGATTGAGGCCAACGCGGGTAAACTGCCCGAACAGCTCGAATTTTATGACAGCCCGACGATGCGGCTGCGCGGGCCGTGCATCGGGATGCAGCGGCCGGAGATTATCTATGACGGCGTGATGTATAATTATCGGTATCTGCCGGAGACGTTTCCATGGTTTTACGACAAGCAGCTCTGGACGACCTATTTGGACCTTCTGGTCAAGTACCGCAGCAATACGCTGTATTTGTGGAACGGCCATCCGTTTACGTCGGTGCTGCGGCTGGAGAAGTATCCGGAGGCGCAGGAGGTTCCGACGGAACAGTTGGAAAAGAACATTGAGCTGTTTAACTGGCTATGCAATGAGGCGGATAAACGCGGCATCTGGGTGGTGCAGTTTTTCTATAATATCCATCTTTCGCATCCGTTTGCGCGGCGCCACGGACTTCCTTATGTACTGGACATCCCCAATGACCTCGTGAAGGAATACACCTCTTACTGCATTACCGAATTCATCAAAAACTATCCGCATGTCGGGCTGATGACGTGTTTGGGCGAGGCACTTAAGGATGAATACGACGTGGACTGGATGACCAAGGTCATTATCCCTGCGGTCAAGGCCGGTCTAAAGCCCGGACAGGAAAATCCGCCGATCATCGTGCGTGCCCACAGTACACCGATTGAGGCGGTTCTGGATGCCTCCAAACCGCTCTACGACAACGTTTACACGATGGCCAAATACACCGCCGAAACGCTGGCCAGCGATAAGGTGGCCGGGGGCGGTGGACCGAATTCTCATCTTGGCGAGTGGGAATTGCGCAAGCGGCTGGCCAAAGACTACATGCTGATCATCAATGTGCATTGTGTCTGCAATCTGGAGCCGTTCCGCTGGGGCAGCCCGACGTTTATCCGCAATTCCATGCAAAGCTGCGACGCCATCGGCATCAAGGGTCTGCATCTGTTTCCGATGCGGTACTTCGACTGGCCCGCCACGGCCGATATCGCCGATCCGCCGCTGATGCAGCCTGAGCGCGACTGGCTGTGGTTTGCCGCGTGGGCACGGTATGCGTGGAATCCGTATCGCGACGCCGCACAGGAAGAGGGCTTCTGGATCCGCCAACTCGGGGAGTATTTTGGCAGCGACGAGGCGGGCAAGCACATCCTGAGGGCCTATGAGCTTTCCGGCGATGTGATGCCCAAGGCGGTTCGCCGCGTCTGTGCCGAACACTGGAATATTCAGGCGCACACGATGGGACAGAAGATCGGAAGAG
>JBFZBE010000344.1:0-2710 GCA_041308685.1 Phycisphaerae bacterium | reverse complement strand
CTCTTCCGATCTGGGGCCCGGCTGTTTTTACGAAATTCGTCCCGGAGATCGGTATTTTGTCCGCGGGATCAAGGAAGAATTAGACAGCCCCGGTGAGTGGTATTACGACCGTAAAACACAGACCTTGTATTTTTGGCCGCCGCAGGCGATCGGCGACAAAGCCGTTTATGCATCCACCCTCAAACACATCCTTTCGATGGAGGGCTGCCAAAACGTCGAGTTTCGCGGGTTTGTCTTCGAATGCAGCGAGGGCATCGGCGTGCAATTAAAAGACTGCACGGGATGCAGGATTTCCGCCGGGGTCATACGCAATGTCGGCGATGTGTCGGATTTGAAAGAGTACAGCATTTACTTTCAGGGCAGCGGTGTGGCGGTTCTGGGCGGCCGCGATAACGGCATCATCGGCAATGATATTTACGATATCGGCGCGTATGGGATTTTGCTGGGCGGCGGCACCGGGATTCTTGGCGAAGAGTTCTTCGATGAGTCCAAGAAGGGCGACACCCATACACTGGATTTGATGCTGGGCAACAATTATGCCGAAAACAATGTGATCCATCACGTCGGCGTGTCGGATCGCAAAGGCAAAGGGATCGAAGTGATCGGCGCCGGCAATATTGTACGGCATAATCTGATCCACGATATTCCGCAAAGCGGCATTTATATCTGGGGCAGCAAACACACCATCGAATACAACCATATCCGCCATACCTGTCTGCAGGCCGAGGACACCGGCGCTATCGGAGGCGGCAATATTGACTGGCTCAGTTGGCACGGCGTTGCCATCCGCTATAATTATATCCACGACACCATCGGATTTGGATTCAATGAGGAGACCGGCCAGTGGTCGTCGCCGCATTTTACCTGGGCGCTGTATCCGGATTGGGCAACGACCGGTGCGGAAATTGTCGGCAATATCCTTGTGCGGGCGCCGCGGGAACTGATCCACCTGCACTGCGGACGAAAGAACCGGATCGAGAACAATATTTTAGTCGATGGCGGCGACGGTCAAATCTATTGGTCCGGCTGGACGACGGCGACGGGCTTTTGGAGTACGATGGTGGACGGTTGGACGAAAAATTATCACAGGGCGATACGGTCCCAGGGTTGGCAGCAAGTGCCGACTTTGGTTGATCCGGCGACCGTGCCGCTGCCGGACGGGCAGTTGATGTATGACAATGTGTTTTCGCACAATATCGTCTATTACCGCAAGCCCGGCGCGATGCTGTATCATCTGCGGCAGCTTCCGCTGGAGAAAAATCCGTTTGACTATAATGTGCTGTACCATTTCGGCAAGCCGTTTTTGACCGGTCAGTTCAAATTAAAAAGCGAAAAAGGCGACAACCTGCTGGCCAACCCCGGCCTGGAAGAAGGCCCCGCAGGACAGCCGCCCAAGGGATGGCTGCCTGTGGACGCCGCCGGAGGGAAGGTGCGTGCGGAAGTGGCCGAAGGCAGCGCTCACAGCGGACAGTATGCACTGCGGATTGATCCGGGACCGCAGGCCGAGGACGCCAAGGTCGTCCGCATGGTGTATTTTCCGCTGAGTCCGGCTCCCTATACGCCGGGCAAGGCCTATCGGCTGCAGGGGTGGATCAAGACCGAAACCGACACGCCGGCCACCATCGAGATTTTCTCGCACACCTGGAAGGTGATGCAGACGGTGCGGGTCGATAACACCTATCGTCAATTTGACTTTGTATTCCCCATCCCCTCTGAAGGTCAGACGCATTTTGAGCCGAACAAAAAGGAGTTCAACTGTATGCTGGTCTTTCGCGCGGGCACCGGGCCGTTTTGGCTGGACGAGGTGAGCTTAAAAGAGGCCGAGCTGCTGGATGAATGGCAATCCTGGAAGGCGATGGGCCAGGATGCGCACTCGCTGGAAGCCGATCCGCTGTTTGTCGATGCGGAGAATGATGATTATCGCCTTAAACCCGAATCGCCGGCTTTCAAGCTGGGCTTTAAGCCGATCCCGATTGAAAAGATCGGGACATATAAAGACCCGCTGCGTGCGAGCTGGCCGATCGTCGAGGCCCGCGGCGCTCGAGAGGCGATGAGCGGCCGGAATAAACACTGATCTTGTGCTGTGCGCCAAAACAAACCGCCGCAGAAAACAGCGATTCTTTCTGCGGCGGTTTTTTATTGCAGTACGTTTTAGCCCAGGTCGATAGACACCATTTGATGGCCGCGAATGCGGGGAACGACAAACTCCGCACGGCCGTCGTTGAAGGCAAACGGCAGCGTCTGACCTTCGGGTGCGGTCTTTACGGATTTTGGTTTTTTATCCATACGCAGCGAAATCAAAACCTGATCGGTATCAATCGTATCCTCGACGACGGCGATCTTTTGACCGCGCTGTTCGGGGATGTAGTTGAGCAAATGAAGCACATACCGACCGGGCTTTTCTTGCCGATTCAGTGCAGTCAAAATAAAACTGGGGCCGTTGTGCCGCATCAGCGGGCTGGGCAGAAGCTGCCGGACGGCATTGAGAAACACCTGCTTGCACCACAGCGGGGCATTGACATCGTAGGTGGTAAAGATCGGGTGGCAGAAATAGATCACACTGCCGTTTTTGACAACGGCCGGCTGATAGACCTTGCCGGATGAGGGGGTCTGTAAGTGGGAGCAGAAATGCCGGTAATTACGGTCAAAGTAAGCCGCTGCACACTCGGCCAGCGTTTCGGTATTTGCCCCCGTCCGAATGGATGTGCCG
>JBFZBE010000343.1:0-5832 GCA_041308685.1 Phycisphaerae bacterium | reverse complement strand
CGGCGCGGGATGTCGTCGGCGATGTCGGCCGGGGCTTGAGCGTCGATGGGCAGTTGTCGCGGGCGAGCTTGGCCGATTGCTTTACCGCCGCCGCCAAACGCGCCAGCGAGGCCTTGCGCGTACTGGCCGAGACAACCCAGACGGTCAACGCCGAGGTGGCCGCCGTCTGCGAGCATGTGCGATTCGGCGTTTATGACCTTGAAAAGGCGGTTTTTGTCGCTGTGTTCAAGCGGGACAAGCTCGACTGTATTCGGCTCTATGTGCTGGTGAATGCGGATATTGACACGCCGGATACTGCGGTGCTGGAGCTGACGCGACGCTGCATCGCCGGCGGGGCGGATGCCGTACAGCTTCGCGCCAAGGGCATACCCGACCATCGCTTTCTGGAATTGGCAAAAGAGTTTGTCGCGGCCTGTGCGGCCGGCGGGACGGTCAGCATCATCAACGACAGGGCGGATATCGCGGTTTTGTCCGGCGCGGACGGCGTGCATCTGGGGCAGGACGAGTTGCCGCCGCAGGCCGCCCGCACACTGGAAAAACGCCCACTGCTGATTGGCGGCAGTACACATTCAGCCGCGGAACTGGAAGCGGCCACCGAAGCCGGCTTCGATTATGTCGGCGTCGGCCCCTGTTTTGCCAGCCTGACCAAGCCGCACCTGACTCCGGCCGGGCTGGAGTACACCCGGCTGGCAGCCGTCCGATTGGCCGGCACAGGCATCCGCCCCATCGCCATCGGCGGGATTACCGAGGCCAATCTTCCAGTCGTCCTCAAAACCGGTATTGAAGCGATTGCCGTTTCTTCCGCAGTCCTGGAAGACCCGGAAAACGCCTGCCGAAAACTCAAAAATATCCTTATGAACCGATAGGAAATAAATCCTTTTTAGAGAAACCATAAACAATTGTCAATCCTATTGTATTTGTATTCTGTGAGGGTAGAGAATTCCGCTAAAAAGAATAATCCTGAAAAAAATACGCCCAAAACTTTATCGGTCTGTTTATAACTCAAATTAAAAAATCAAGTTATAAATTAACAACCAATAATCACCACAACATACTATTTACATCTGGTTATCAATTGTCGTATTTAATTAGCGATGCTTAAGCGGTCTATTTGGCTGACGCACAAGTTATTCACAGGTTTTCAACAGCCGGGCATACAGATTTTTGATGCAGCCGCCCCATTAAATTTGGATTACAGCATAGGCGCGTTAGAAGACTGTATTTCCTCCGTCCGGTGTCTTTTTACTGCTTTAATTCAATGTTGCCAAGTGTTTGAAATTGCATATAATTGTGTCTATGACCAAGGCGGACTACAAAGAGGCGGTGTTGTGGCAGCCGTTGGAGGGTCGCAACGTGCGATGCGACCTGTGTCAGTGGCGGTGTACCATTGCGCCGGGGCATACCGGCCGGTGTCGGGTGCGAAAAAACAGCGACGGCGTGCTGGTCTCGCTCAATTACGACAAGGTCTGTGCGGCCAACGCCGACCCGGTCGAAAAAAAGCCGCTGTTTCACTTTCAGCCGGGGTCCAAGAGTTTTTCCATCGCCGCGCCGGGGTGCAATTTTCAGTGTGTTTTCTGCCAGAATTGGCAAATCAGCCAGGTTTCCGATAAGATCGAGATAGAAGGTTCGGCCTATTCGCCGCAGGCGATTGTTGCGGCGGCCAAGAAAAGCGGCTGTCGGAGCATCGCCTATACCTATACCGAGCCGACGGTGTTTATGGAACTGGCGGCCGAGACGGCGGTGCTGGCCAAGCGGGCGGGATTGTCGAATATCTTTGTCAGTAACGGCTATTGGACGCCGGAGGCGATTGACTTTGTCCGGCCGTGGCTGGATGGCATCAATGTCGATTTGAAGGGTTATTCAGAGGCGTTTTATCACGATCTGTGCAAGGCACATCTTGCGCCGGTGCTGGAATCGCTGGTGTATCTGGTCAACCACACGGATGTGTGGCTGGAGATCACCACGCTTTTGGTTCCGGGCAAAAATGACAGTCCCGATGATTTAAAAGCACTGGCCGAATTTATTGTACGCAAATTATCGCCGAATGTGCCTTGGCATATCAGCCGATTTTATCCGCAATATCAGTTGACGCAGACACCGCCGACGGACGAGAACGCATTGCAGGCGGCGTATGAGATCGGCCGGGCTGCCGGGCTGCGGTATGTGTATGTGGGCAACCTGCCGGGCAACCGCGCCGAATCGACGTGGTGTTATAGCTGCGGGGCGCTGCTGATCGAGCGGGTGGGCTATCGGGTCAAGGCCAATCATATCGCGGATTATCGCTGTCCGCAGTGCGGGGCGGAGGTTGCGGGATATGGGTTGTAGAGAACACAGAACACAGAAGTCAGAATGAGGAATGAAGAAAAAAAGAGTGGCCAGTTCCCAGCCGCCAGCGGCCAGCACAAAAAGCTGGTCGCCGGAAGCTGGCGGCCAACCTACAAGTTTATTTTATGGAAATAAACAATGACAGACAATGCCTTGCGTGTGTTTCACAATCCTTTTCTGGATAAGCCGTCGCTGGTGATGGGGTTTAGCGGCTGGATGGACGGCGGCAATGTTTCGACCGGCACGATCGACTATCTGCGCATCAAGGTCGGTGCGCTGCCGTTTGCGTCGATCGATCCGGAGGGTTTTTATATTATGTGCGTGCCGGGCGCGATGGATCAGGCGACGCTGTTTCGCCCGCGGATTCAATATGCCGAGGGATTGGTCAAGGAATACGATTATCCCAGCGGCTCTTTTTATGTGCAGCCCGATTATAACTTGATGCTGTTTTCCGGCAAGGAGCCGCATCTGAACTGGGATCTGTATGCCGAGGCGGTGTTGTCGCTGTGCGAGCGGTTCGGTGTGCAAAAGATTTTATTCATCGGCAGCGTGGCCGGTCTTGCGCCGCACAGCCGTGATCCGCGTATCCTGTGTTCGATGTCGCGTGCGGAACTGCGCCCGCTGATCGATAAGATGGGGTTTCATCTGAGCCAGTACGAAGGCCCCGCCGGATTTGCCGGTCATCTGACGCATCGGGCAATGCAGCGGCAGTTGGATATGCTCAATTTGGTCGCCGAGATTCCCGTCTATTTGCAGGGCTATAACCCCAAGTGCATCGAGACGATGGTGCGGTGCATCTCAAGCATTTTGGGGTTGCATCTAGTCTGCGACGAGTTGCGGGCGCTGGGCGAGGAATACGAAAAGCGCGTCAGCGAGCTGGTTGGCCAGCAGCCCGATCTGGCGCAGCGCGTCGAGCAGCTTGAGGAAAGCTATGACAACGAAGTGTTCGACACGGAACTGGACGAGCTGAAGACCTGGCTGCACCGGCGGGGCATTCGGCTGGACTGACCCCTTATGGCGATGGCTCCTGTTCGCCCGGCCGGCCGTGCCGTCGGCGGCGATTTCGGCACGAGCCGAAACCCTCATCGCTGCAAGCCGGTGATTCGGCGTGCTTGACGTTTCCGCCTTCGATGCACAAGGCCTTGCCGTGAACCAGTGCATCGCCGATTTTCTTGTGCGCCGATTCGATAATCCGACCAAACGTCTGGCGCGAGACGGCCATTTGTTCAGCGGCCTGCTCCTGATACAAGCCCTCCACGTCCGCCAGTCGCACCGCCTCCAGTTCATCGTCGGTCAAGACGATCTCCTCCAGCATCGATAGAGGGATTCCCTGCGGCTTGAAAAAGCGGCACATCGGTTTCCATCCAATACGTCGATAGTTTTGTGGTCGCGGCATTGCCTATAAGGTCTAAACACATTTAATGGATTTATATGATCTTAATGCACAACTATTGCGTCTATTGCCGCCGATATTATCGGCTTTCAGAGCAACGGTGTCAATATCCTTTATTGGAGCAGACATAATAGGTTTTACGTTTTGTGTGTGTCGCAGTAATCTGTTGTTCAGACAATAAATGATGTATGTACTTGACGACTTCGTTGGGATGCAGCCCCAGGCCGTTTGCAATATCATCAACAGTGCAGGGACGTCGCTGCAAAAGCGATAAAATATCCTGTTGATGGGCGGAATAACCGTATTTTTGATGTACCTGACCATAGTCTGCGATAATTTCCGCTTGGGCTGAAATCCTTTGGGCCACACTTTCCAGTTGCCGTTTTGGAACCGGCTCGGCAAAATGCTCCGCCGGCGGGCGCGAAACAGTATTGATTTGAACCTTGTCGGGGCTGATCTTTTCGATGGCAGCCCTCAGGTGTTCAATTTCTTTATCGGTTGTGGAAACGCCGGCGGTCAAAAAAACCTCCAGCCAATACTGCCGAGAATATGTCTGTCGAAACGCAATTAAACCCTCCAGCATTTTGGTAAAGCAGATGTCCTTGTGCGGACGATTGATATACTGAAACAACGCCTCGTTCCCGGCATCCAGCGAGGGAATGACAAGGTCGGCGGCCAGAAGGGACTTTCTGACCTGCGCCATCCACAGCAGCGACCCGTTTGTTAAGACGGCGACCGGAACATCAGTCATTCCTTTGATTCGCTCAATCAGCTCATCGCATCGGGAATACAGCGTCGGCTCGCCGGAGCCGGAAAGAGTAATATAGTCCGGCTGCTGGGATAATTTACCTTTCAACTGACGCAGAATCAAATCCATCGGAAGCCATTCTTTCCGCTCGATGGTCTTGTTTGTCGTGCGTCCCAGTTGGCAGTAGATACAATCGTAGCTGCACGTTTTATACGGTACAAGATCAACACCCAATGACCGCCCCAGCCGACGGGATGGAACGGGGCCGAAGACGTGCGGCTTTTCGGGTCGGACCGATGTGCTGTCATTTATCTTCAAGCGGACTCCGCTCTGATGTTCAATTGAATATCCAGCGGGTTGTACTTGCTCATCATTCCGGCTTTACCGACCAATGTTAAATGCATCTGCGGCTGTCCTTTACGGTCGGTGTACTTTTTGATCTTTGTTGTATAACGGTAAAGTACGAGCATACTGTTCAGTTCATCCTGAAGTATTCTTAAAAGATTGTCCGAATCGATGCCGGTGTATTTTTTTTGCAGTCCTTTGAAGGTGAATACCCGGCCTTCAAATTCCCGGATGCAGTGAAGCGCCGAATTCAGCCCTTCGCTTTCCAGTTCGACGACATTTTTGCGTTTTTTAAGATAATCACACAGTCGCATAGCATCATCCTGTCAATCGCCCAGAATAAACATTGCAATCGCCACTGTTGTTGTCCAGAGTCCTTTTTGGCCGGAGGCGGTTTGGGTGATGTTGGAGGTGCGAATGATCAGGCCGCTGGTTTTATAGACCTGCTCTTTGTCCGACCAGGCCTTGTCGGGGTCCACTTCCAGCCCCAGCGTCGTGCCGAGCATATCAGCGGCCAGGTCTTCGGACATATCCGCCGCCTGCTGCTGGTTCATCCCGTGGCCGTGTACCTCGCTGATATAGCCCCATCGATCACGATCTTTGGGGACGGCAATGCCGACCGACGAGGCGATCAGCCGCCCGTGTTCGTTGGTGTCTGTACGCGCCATCACGCAGTAGGAGATACGGCCCGGGGTCATATATTTCAGCCCTTCGGTGCGGCTGATCATCGTACAGCGCGGCGGCAGAATCGAGGAGACCTGCACCAGATTCTGCTGGGCGACGCCGGCCTGACGCAGCGCTTCTTCAAACGATTTAAGCTGATACTTGTGGCGCCCGACGCCACGGGTCAAAAATACTTTTTTAGGGACTAATGATTCCATGGAGTTCTCCTGAAGGTTGTAATTATTATATCCATATATGCGATCCCGCTCCCAACGCCAGGCAGCGGTCGCCAAAGGCCTTTTTGATTTGCTGCATCGCGGCCGAGCCGGTACAATGCAGCGGTGCAATGCACTGAATG
>JBFZBE010000342.1:0-3247 GCA_041308685.1 Phycisphaerae bacterium | reverse complement strand
TTCTGGCGCGTCTGGGGCAATGCTGGGGCTTGCGGCAGGGCTTTGGTTGTTTGTTGTTCAGGGCGCAAGCTGGCGCGTGTTTGTTGATGCTGCTGGGCTTGCAGGGTTTAGGGCTGCCCTTTGTATTGATTGCCCTGCTGGGGGCTTTGCTGTCCTGTCTTTGGGTCTTTGATATCCTGTCGGGGTTGATGTTGTAGCGGCTGTCAATCGTTCTGGCGTTCTACCCTATCGAAAGCCCCTTCACACCTTGCGCAAGTGTTGCCTGACCGACTGGGCGGCCACAATGCCGATTCACGTTGTAAAGGAATGGGCAGGGCATTCAAGCATATCTACAACAGAAAAGCATTATCTGAAGGTATCGGAAAATGATTTTAACAATGTCAGTCTTCAGAGCTTTTGGACGGAAAATCGACGGAAAATCGAAAATTCAATAGAAAAAGCCCCTGCTGTTAAACAAGGGCTTTAGCGTAAACTCTTAATTTTTATTGACTTATAAAACTGGGCGGTGAGGGACTTGAACCCCCGACATCCTGCTTGTAAGGCAGGCGCTCTAGCCAACTGAGCTAACCGCCCTAATTACACCTAAAATATAGAGTTAGTCCTTATGTATTGGACTCTGTAATTAGGTTGCCGCAACCTTGGCTGCAGCCAAATCAATACGATGCAAAAGATTATTTTTGGCAACTTTACATAAAACAGCCCAGTATTGCAAGAAAATTAAGAGAAAAATTTACTATTTTGGTTCATCGATGCATGTGCCGCCGGCGGCGTCTGTATTATTTTTTGCGGGGGATGATTTTTTTCATCAATGCATGGTGCAGCGCATCCCAAAGCTGGCGGTCATCGTTGGCCTCGGCCAGAGTTTTTCGCAACTCTGCATCATTCATCGCCAAGGCAATACTGCGCAGGATGTGCAGTTGGGTGTCCGGGTCCTCGGCCGGCGTCAGCGCCAGATAGATAAACCGCGCCGCCGCGCCATCGGGCGCATTCCATTCGATGCCGGCGGTCGAACGCCCGAAAGCGATCATCGGCTTGGCCAGTCCGGGGATGCGTCCGTGCGGCACGGCCAGTCCATCGGTGATCGCAGTGCCCATCTGCCGCTCGCGCTTGAGCACAATGCCGGTCAATTCCTGTAAATGGAGCGACGGTTCCTGCTGCACCGCACAATCGCACAGCTCGGCGATAGCCGCGTCGCGCGTAGTCGCCTTCAGCGAGGCCAGTACGCCGCCGCGAATAAAATACTCCTCGATGCGTACTTCCTTGCGGGTTTTCAGCGCGTATTTCATCCACGGCCCCAAGAGCACCGACGAACCGACAGCGCTGAACACGATCGCCACAAATACCGGCTCGGTAATCAGCCCGTAGTTCATCGCCAGCATCCCGACGACGATCTGCATTTCGCCGCCGGGCGTGTGCGCGATGGAGATCAGCAGTCGATTGGCTGGAGACTGACGGGTCATACGAGTTCCCAGCCAGGCGCCGGCAAATCGCCCGCCCAACCCGATCAGAAAAATGAACGTCGCCAAAAACCAGTCAAACGACGCGGCAAAATCGACCTTCAGGCCGATGGTCGCAAAAAACAGCGGGATAAAAATCGCATGCACCATCTGGGCGATGACGTTTCGGGTCTTTTCAGACAGCGCTGTGCACTCGCCGACCATCATCCCGGCCAGGAAAAAACCGAACAGTGCGTGAATGCCGATCTTCAGCGTGATCGCCCCGCAGACAAACCCCAGCAGGCACACAAAGGTCAGCGATGAACCCGGTTCGGGCAGGCGTTTGTGCTGCATCCAGAGCAGGCCGCGGTTGCAAACCGACCGCCCGGCCGTCAGGCAGACGGCCGTAAAGACCAGTGTACTGAACAACACCGTCGCCACCGCCGACAGCGAAAGCCCTGCCTGCGTCATAAATCCCAATATCAGTGTAAAGATGATCCAGCCCAGGATGTCGTTCATCGACAGGGCGCACATAATCAGAAACCCCAGGTCTGTACGGTACAGCCGCAAGTCCTGCAGCACGCGCGCCGTCATCGGCAGCGCGCTGATGGTCGAAACCGTCGCGATAAACAGCGCAAAAAGAATCGGCCCGCCCGATGCGCCCATATACCGCTGCGCCAAAAACAGACATGGCACAAATGCGATGATCATTGGAATGACCACATCCGCCAGCGAAATGATCAGCGCATCGCCGCGCTGCCGCCAGGCGCTGGACATATCCATCTCGATGCCGATCTTCAGCAGGAAAAACAAAATGCCGAACCAGGCCACCGTGTCGAGCATATTCCACTGGGACGCCGTCGCGGGGAACAGAAACGCAAACCCCTCCGGCCACAGCCGCCCCAGCAGCGTCGGCCCCAGCATTACCCCGATCAGAATCTCAGCGGTAATGGCCGGCTGGCCGAAACGATTGAACAACTCCCCCAGCCCCCGCGCCAGCCCCAGCAGCACCAGCAGTTGAATCAGAAAAATAAATATCTGTGACTCGTCCAGATGTTCCATTTTCTATGGCTCCGATTGAATTGACATTTGTCGATTTATCGCTGCTCCGGCGGTCATACCATTCATCGATACAGCCAGCATAGCCGTTTGGGGGATAAATTTCAAGGCAAACTTTTTTGGGCAAATTGATAAAAAACCACAAAGACCGACGGCCGTTTGGCGTGGTCTTTGTGGTTTTATAGCCAGGCAATATGTTGGTTACTATATTCTCGGATAGTTGCCCAGAAATTCGGTCGTGGGCAGTTTTCCGGCCAGCGGCAGGGCGTAGTCGATAAACGCCTGCGTCATGCCGTTGCCGGCGGCATTGATGTATTCATCCGGCACGGACTTGGTCTTTTCGGCGACATTTTTGAGGTCGGTGCGGAAGTAGTCCACGGCGTACTTGGCGCCGTTGCCGGTGCGCTTCATCGCAACCGAGCCGCTCTTTTCCTTCATCGACCACTCGACCGCCAAGCGGCCGCACTGACGGGCTTCTTTGACATCGGTTTCCGACTGCAAGCCGGCAAAGCTGCGCTGCAGGTAGCCGAACGTATCGGCGCGGACGCGCTTGATGCCCAGCTTGCCCTTGATCTGCCCGGCCAAAAAGTCGGCCAGCGCCCCGGTTCCCGAAAGCTGCACGTTGCCGTGCGAATCGCGTTCGGCGTTCTCGGCCAGCTTTTCCGCCCATGTAACATGGTCTTTGTCGCAGATGCCTTCGCTGGCGGCGATGACGCAGCGGCCGTGTTTCTTCTGCATCTTCTCAACGTCGG
>JBFZBE010000341.1:0-6320 GCA_041308685.1 Phycisphaerae bacterium | reverse complement strand
ACAAAACTCCTTTACCGGAAAAGGCATTAGGTTGCATATTCCGTCGCATCTTTCTACATTCTTCATTCTTTATTCTCAATTTTTACCCTCCATCAATCCACCCGCACGGCCTCGGCGGGGCATATTTTTTTGCAGGTTCCGCAGCGGATGCACTTGGCCTGGTCGATTTGGTGATGCTGATACGGCTGCATCGCGATCGCACCGGCCGGACATCGCTGGGCACATAGCGTACAGCCGATGCATTGATCGGTAATGGAAAACCGGATCAGCGCCCGGCATACGCCCGCCGGACAACATCCGTTCAGATGGGCGGCGTATTCGTCGCGGAAGTGGGCGATGGTTGACAAGACCGGATTGGGGGCGGTCTTGCCCAAGCCGCAGATGCTCGTGCGGCGGATATGTTCGCCCAGTTCCGTCAGCCGGTCGAGGTCGCCGGGCTGTCCTTTGCCGCCGCAGATGGCCTCCAGCAGTTCGAGCATCCGCTTGGTTCCGATGCGGCAGAAGGTGCAGCGCCCGCAGGATTGCGCCTGCGTAAAGGTCAAAAAGTACCGGGCGATATCCACCATACAGTCAGTATCGTCAAACACGACCATCCCGCCGGAGCCCATCATTGCCCCACGCTCGTGCAGCGATTCGTAGTCGATGGGCGTATCGGCCAGCGCCGCCGGTACGCAGCCGCCCGAAGGGCCGCCGACCTGCACGGCCTTGAGCGTGCGGCCATCGCCTACGCCGCCGCCGATCTGCTCGACGACCTGCCGCAGCGTCATCCCCATCGGCGTTTCGATCAGTCCGCCGCGGCGCACCTTGCCGGCCAGCGCGAAGACCTTGGTTCCTTTGCTGTGCTCGGTTCCGTGTGCGGCAAAGGCCGACGGGCTGTTGCGCAATATCCACGGCACGACCGCAAACGTCTCGACATTGTTGACCAGCGTCGGTTTTTGCCACAGTCCCTGCCGTGTGGGGTAGGGCGGCCGCAGGTGCGGCATTCCGCGGCGGCCTTCGAGGCGGGCCAGCATCGCCGTCTCTTCGCCGCAGACAAACGCCCCGGCGCCGGCATAAATGGAGGGTTGGAAACATCGTTCGCTGCCGCACACCGCATCGCCGATAAACCCGCGCTGTCGGCACAGTTCCAGCGCCTGCTGCATCCGCTCCAATGCCAGCGGGTACTCGGCGCGAATATACAAATATCCCTCATCCGCGCCGACGGTCAGTGCCGCGAGGGTCATCCCTTCGATGATGCGGAACGGATAGGATTCCATCAGCATCCGATCCATAAACGCCCCGGGGTCGCCTTCGTCGCCGTTGCAGACGATGTATTTTTTGTCTGACGGGGTGTGCAGCACCGCCCGCCACTTTAAGTGCGTCGGGAAACCGCCGCCGCCGCGGCCGCGCAGTCCGGCGCGTTCCAACGCCTCCAGAACCCAATCTGGATCGGGCTGAGCTGCGATTTTTTGTAACGCCGAAAAGCCGCCGTGCGCGATGTACTCGTCAATGTCCAGCGGGTCGGCGCTGCCGAAATGTTCGGTGGCGATATGTACCTGTGGGGACAGATAGCGGTCGGTCTCGTGCGGGCGGATGTGCAGCGCATAGCGGATCGGCCCTTCGCCCAAGCGGTCGTCCACCAGTGCATCCAGCCAGTCGGCGGTACTCGCGGCCAGCCGCCTGATTGCCGAGGCCGGTCGAAAATGCCGCCGCAGCAACCCCTCAGCGTCCGCCGGCTGCACACGGCCGTAGCGGAACGTCTGGCCGTCCTCGGTAACGACCTCCACCAGCGGGGCGATGTACGACATCCCCGGACAGCCGGTGCTTTTGACCCGCACCGGCAGATGCAGGCGTTTGACGGCCTGCTTGAGTGCGGCATAGACCTTGTCGCTGCCGACCGCCCGACAACTCGAATCCAGACAGATGCGCACCTGGCCGTGATGGGCAGGGTGGGCGGCCGTCGGTTCGACCTTGCCCAGCGTTTCATCCCGCTGCGACAGAAAGTCGTCAAGGGTTGCCCCGACCGTCTCCGGCGTCAGATGGCCGTAGATCACATCGTCGATCTGGATCGCCGGCGCCAGCATACAGCAGCCCAGACAGGCGACCTTCTCGACGGTGAACTGCCGCTGCGGGTCGGTGTCGTCGTCGTCGGCGATAGTCAGAAAACGGCGAAAGGCGTCGTAGATGTCGCTGGCGCCCTTGACATGGCAGGCCGTGCCGATGCACACGCGGATGCAGTGCCTGCCCGCCGGACGCAGGCGAAACTGGTCGTAAAATGTCGCCGCCGACCAGACCGCCGCCGGGCTGCACTCCGTTATAGCGCACAGCCGCTCCATCGCCTCTTTGGGCAGATAGCCGTAGTGCGTCTGCATCGCCTGCAGCAGCGGCAGGACACAGCGCGGCTCCTTGCCGATGCGGGCGATTATCGCATCTACGGCGGCCAGATCGACCCCGCCAGCGGCAGCGGAATGGCAACATGTTGATTCAATTTTTTTCACTGCCAAGCACACAAACTACGCATTGTAAATTGTAAATTAAACAGAAAATTCGATACTTTTGACTTTTAACTTTTAACTTTTGACTTTGTTACATATCCTTTGCTCCAATACAATAGAGGTTTTCCACACCGCGGATGATGATGCGCCCGGCGGTAAACGCGGGGCTGGCGTAACACTTTTCGCCCAGCTCCAGGCGTTTGATCTCTTCATACTGTCGGCCGGTTTTGGCCAGGATCATCGTGCCGCGCACAGTCAGGATGTACAGCACCTCCCCGATCCGGCAGGGCGAGCTTTGCACCTCGACATTCAGCGATTGGGTGTAAACGATCTTGCCGTCGGCGGCGTCAAAGGCCGTCAGTGTGCCGTCGGTGCTCAGCGTCCAGATGAGTGTATCATCGCTGACAGGACTGCTGATGTCGGGGATATTGGCCGCGGTGCGCCACGCCAGATGCGTTTGCGTAACATCCCCGCTTGCGCCGTCGGTACGGAGGGCGACGATGTTGTTGTACGGTTCGATGGCAATGATCTTGCCGTCGGCCAGAATCTGCGTCGGCGCCACATCCCCGCTCAGGCAATCGGCACGATACAATTCCCGACCGTTGCGCGGGTCGTAGGCGATTACCCACGGCGAGCCGCAGGTCAGCAACTGCTGCGTTTGCCCAATTGCAACGACCGTCGGCGATGTCCAGGAGTTCGGCACCGGCCGTGCCGTTTGCCAATTCGTCTTTCCGGTCTGCCAGTCCATCGCGATCAATCGGCTGTCTTGTGTGTCGTAAGTTACATCATATTGGACGATGATGTTTCGTTCAAACGCAGCCAGCGAGGCCGCATAGCCGTACGCGCTTTCCGGCACACCCAAATGCTGCTGCCAGAGCTTTTGACCGGCAATGGTAAAGCAGGCGATATCCCCGCCGGCAAACAGCGCTGCCGCACGAATTCCATCGGTCACCATTGTCGGGGCGGCATAGCCGGTGTCCTCCATAATATACATATCCTCCCGTGCCGCATCGGGGGTTACGGCAACATCGCCCGTCCACAAAAGCTGTCCGCTCGCAAGGTCATAACAGTGCATCTGCTGCGCCGTCTCCGTTGCGCCGCTCAAAAAGATGCGCTCGCCCCAGATGATCGGCGAATTGTGGCCGGGCAGGGGGATTGGGCTTTTCCAGAGGATATTGCGTCCGCTGGCCCCGTCCCAATCGTCCGGTATATTCTCAAACCGGCAAACGCCGGAACCATCAGCCCCGCGAAACGACGGCCACTGCGTTTTCATTTGTTCGTAGGTCGCAAACGCCGGCGCATCGGCGACGGCGGCGGTCGATTCCGGTTTGGCGTTGTTAGCCGGCGGCGGCACAGCAGGCCGCTGGGCCAGATAAAGCCCCGCCGTGCCAACGACAACCGCCGCAACGGTAACAGCGGTGCGCACCTGCAGGGCGTGGCGTATTTGCTCGTTTTTACGATCCGGGGCGTTGTCCGGCAGGGCGGGTGTCCGCCACGTCCGCGTGCGAAGCATCGCCGCGGCGACAAACACCGCCAGATCAATGATCAACAATGCCGTTCCGTGCTGAAGGAAATACAGCCGCGCAAACTGCACCCGCCGCAGCTGCACATCCATTGCCTCGATCCGTTCGGCCATTTTGGTATCGGTCGGCGCGGTCAGATACTGCGACTTGAGCTGTTCCAGCTCCGCCGCTTGCTGCGGGTCGGTTACCGCATAATGATACACACTGACCGACAGCAGGGCAGTGATGACCACCGCAAAGATCAGCATAACAATCGCCACGCCGCCGGCGGCCTGCACCAGCGGACTTAGCGGATGTTGTTCGGGGTTCATCCCTGTCATTTTACCTTTTCCATTTTACCTTTTTACTTTGTCTGTATGAAGCATCTATGTCTTTGCCTTTGCCAACAGTTCGGGATTGCGCCGCAGGTGTTCGCGCGGGCAACTGATAAAGCAGCGTCCGCACGCCACGCATCCGGCGCGATGCGCCTGATATTCGTCCTGTCGAAAACAGATATGCGTGCGCACCAGAGTCAGTCCGCACAACAGCCCCATCGCCGCCCCCAGCAGCGCAGCGCCAAGGGCAAACTGCCGCTGCTTGGCCGCGGCCTGTGCATAAAGCTGCTCGACAGGTTGACCGCTTGCGGCAAATGCCGTCGTCTCATCCGTCGGGCGGCTCAGCAATCCGGCCTGCTGCAAGCGCACCAACTCGGCCAGCCGCACCGTCGGGTGCGATTGTGCCAGTGCCGCGGCGGCCTTATGGCCGACCCATCCGCCGAAAAGCACAATGACCGGCAGCAGCACGATCAGCGCCCGCACCCGCCGCCGTGCCATGATGCGCTGAGCGTGCGGCCATTCGACGTTGGGCTTCTGCACCGCCCCATATGGGCAAGCGTCCTCGCACAGGCGGCAATGAATGCACTCGTCCGGCGTGATGGTGACGCGCCATTTGGACAGCCGCGAAAACTGCCGCAAAAGAACCCCGTAAGGACACAAAAACCGGCAGTACGGCCGCCCCACAAACAGCGACATTACCAGAAAGGAAATACTGATCACCCACAATTGCGGGTTCGCCCCCAGCCGAAAGAACGCCACAAACGGGTCATACCGGCAAATCACAAACGCGCTGCCGGTGGCCGCCATCAGCACCGCCAGCCCCAGATACAGCCACGCCAACAGCCGCAGTGACGCCTCCAGCCAGACCGGCACACGCAGCGGGCGGATCAGTATCAACTCCTGTACCATCCCCAGCGGACAGACCGCCCCGCAAAACACCCGCCCAAAAAACAGCGCAGCCAGCAGCGGGAGCATAAAAAACGCCAGCACCGTCAGCGGCACGACGTAGTTCGAATCAAAGACGGCCAGGGTTATATTGCCGATCGCGCCGACCGAGCAGATACACCCCTTACGCCAAAAGCCAAAATACAGCAGCGAAAACACCGCCAGTGCAACGATCCAGCCGCGGCGGCGATGCCGGTGAATCAGATACGCCGCCAATGCCATCGCCGCGGCCAGCACCGCCGTATCCACGATCTCCTGCGTAACGGCCTTGGGCGGCGGGGTGGTCGTCGTCGGCATTGTGTAGGGCGATTCGAACTGCGGCGGCGGAAATCGCTGCACGCCCAGCGCGATCGCCGTCAGCGCCAGCACGGCCAAAAGCCCCCATTGGACGGTGCGGCCGCTCATTTGAACTCCTTGAGCAAATATGGCGTATCGGCCGGCACGCGCACAAACGCCTGCGACGGACAGGCCGCGGCGATGGCGCATTCATTGCAGTTGACGCAGCGGTCGTGCCGCACCTGCAAAAACAGCGAACCGTTGCCGAACGCCCCGCAGCCCTTGACGCATTTGCCGCAGCCGATGCACAGCGGCTCATCGATGGTGTATTGAAAGTAGGGGTCTTCCACAAACGTGCGAAGGATCGCGCCGGTCGGGCAAAGCTGATTGGCCGCCGTGGTGGTCAGGTCTTTGGGTTCGGGGACAAAATAGCCCGTACACAGATCGCAATAGCCGCACATCGCGTAAGAATGCACGCACTTGACCGCCGATTCGTTCAGCACACAGTGCGTGGCGCACTTACCGCAGGCGATGCACTTATAGGGGTCGATCTGCCAGACCAGCCGCTGGTCTTTGGCGTGGGCGGCCAGTGTCGCCGCCCCCGCGGCGGCGGCTGCCAATGTGCCGGCCCACAGCCCTTCGCGCAGGAACTGCCGCCGTGTCGGATGCGTCTGTTCACCGGCCATTGTCGGCCTCCCTGTGAAAGCGTTTGAATGACAGCCCGCGCGGCAATCCGCACGCGCCCAGCAGGCCGCAGGTTTTGCAGCCGATTTTTCCAGATCGGAAGA